>NZ_CBFIIF010000012.1:0-82235 GCF_965662665.1 Congregibacter sp.
TTATTCAACGATGCTTTTATTGTGCTACACCGTTAATAACAGTCATCTCGCGGGACACTCCCCTAAGCTGCCCCCGTGAGAGGTCGCGTATTATAGGTGCGGCCCTTTCTCCATGCAAGTACTGCACACCCACCTTACTCGGGCTTCGTTTGCATAAATGTTAGACAAGGGCAACAAAGTATCACTATGCATTTGGGTAATAGAGCTTCTTTACATAGAATGCAGCCAGTCAATTTTGATCCACCACAAATAGGTACATACCCATGTTGCTCCGAAACCTAATTTTGATTGCCGCCATAGGTGCCGCGTCAACGACGACCGCAGGCCCACAGCAAGTAAGTAAGGCGGGCTATCTTCAGCTCAATAAAAGTAAAGAAATCTTGGAGTTAGATTCCGCCGGAGAACGGATCAGCACTCAAGCGGTTCCTGATGGCTGTGTTACCGGAGATTTTGACCAACTACTGCAACCGTCTGACGCCCTAACCGGCACGTTGTTAATATTTGGAGAATCTGCCTCCGTGCGAATATGGCGCGAAGCGTGCGAAGCTGATACCGCAGCGTCGGCCGTGGTACTTCGCATCACTCCCGACTCGGAACGAACATTCATATGCTCCTCCGCATTTAACGCTACACAAAGCGGAGTTCAATACAGCGCGATCAAGCTTATCGATACTGTGGGCGGGGAACCCTTCTGTGACGACCTTTTCTCAGAAGACACATACCTCCTTGACCAGTTTAAACTCGAGGGCGAAGTCTTCGACGAAAACTTGGCTTTTAACCTGAACTACAACGGCCAGTTCGTAGCGCAGGTCCCTGCATATGAAGAGGCTGGAACACCAGGCCTGGGCGATCAGTTCGAGTTGCTGCTTGAAGAACCGGTCGATGGCGGAACGGCCTCTGGCGTTTCTAACGTGCGCGGATGGGCCGTGGCCTCTGAGGGTATTGAGAGTATCGAGCTATTTCTGGATGGCACGTCTATTGGCTTGTTACCCTATGGCGGAATCCGCGAAGATGTCGAAGATGCATTTCCGGACGTTTCAAACTCACTGGAATCAGGATTCAGCGCGTCATTCAACTATGGCAGTCTCGGCGCAGGACAGCATACGATCATCGCACGCGCTAAGACGCTCGATGGCCAAGAGAAAGAATCCAGCAGCACATTCACGGTTGCCACTTTCCCTGATGACTTCATTGATGAGCGGGATTTCCCCTCGTTCACGGAAGCGACTACACAGATTCAAGACGACGAAGGCACGATATTGGTGTCACCGGTTACTTTGCCTGGTGGCGCGACCTACAGCGTGGAGTTGCGGTGGATCACGGCTACGCAGGGTTTTGAAATCATCAGCGTCACGCCACTTAACTGACCTTTGCGAAGCCCCCAGCGCCGAGTACGGTTCACTTTAAGGAGGCATCGCCCTAGAAAGGCTCATATAAGCTGCGCTTTTGGGTAAGAGAAAAACATCTAGATCAGAGTTTGAAAAAGCCGCCCCTCGTGTCCTTTTAGAACCTATGAGGCTCTTAGAGTCGAGTAAAAAAACGGACCTGTGCGCAGCCGGTCACGTAGGGGTATAGTTTCAAGACACCTGCAGTGTTTAAAAATCGTCCGCGCTGAGCTGGTATGGGTCACTGAAAACTTTCAAGCTTTTAACCGGACTCTCTTTGCTTGTACACATTACAGCTCGGGGCTCCCTAAGCCATCGGATTACGAGGTTAGGCTCTTCATCATCAACAGGGGACACCGGGGTTCATTAAACTGATTTTGCGGAATCATCAAAGGTCGAACATGTTGATCGCCGTGACGCTATCGCTGTCTATGCCAAACCCAAGTATCGCGCATCCGAAGCTTTTCGCCTTGAGGTATTCGAAACACACGACGGCGGCGTGACTCAAGCCAAAATGACGCGTACACACGGTATCAGTCCGGCGACCACAGAGCGTTGGTATCAGCATCACTGCCAACACCGTGTGTCTGAGATGTCGAATCGGCCGTGTCCCTAGGTGCTGGGTATCGACGAGCACTTCTTTACCAAGAAGCGTGGCAGGAGGTACACCCCAAGGGTCGCAAAAACTGAGGCCTGCTCAGTCTCATACGACGCCACCGATGGCATCTCAGACCTTAGCAAACAACAGAACCTGCAGCGCCGCTACTTGAGCGAATACCCTGGACTGGCCGCGATGTACGAGTCCAAGTAACGCCTCAATCTCCAGCTATTACTCAAAACGCCCAAAAAGAAACGGGCGCAGCAAAAACTACCAGAGCTTCTGGCCCTGATCGAACAGCTGCGTCACAGCCCGCCGAAGGCTTCCACAGCAAGATGGAGATGATGACCCGAAGGGCCCATGGATTTAGAAACTTTGAAAACTGTCGGTTGTGCGTTTTAACCCATTGCGGGTGGGATGGCATCATCAACAGGGTTTAGTGAGAAAGGGGCTGTCACCCCTTAATTGGGGAGAGCCCAAAAACCTTATAATTCACAGGCTTCCTAAAAAATGGTGCCGAAGGGGGGACTTGAACCCCCACGCGCATAGCGCACTACCCCCTCAAGATAGCGTGTCTACCAATTCCACCACTTCGGCAAATCTCTTCAGGACTGCGGGATATCCTCCTGCGCAGCCTCAGCTTCCGTCCCAAATCCTTCCGTACTCATGGAAGGCATGCTGTCGTCCACAACAGGAAGATCACTCTCAACAGCGGGGCGCATATCATCCACCGCTTCGATGTCGGCGTCCAGTGTTGCGGGCGCGGAATTTGTTGGGACGGGGAGAACAAAGTCATCCACAGCGGCCGTTTTGTTTTTGGCGATTACCGCCAGACCAAAGCTGGTGACAAAAAACAATGTCACCATCCACGCAGTCGCCCGGGTAAGAACATTACCGCTGCCCGTGCTACCAAACACAGTCTGGGATGCTCCCGCGCCAAAAGATGCGCCAGCATCTGCGCCCTTACCTTGCTGGATGATGATCAAGCCGATAATCGCCAGTGACAGCAACAAATGCGTCACCAGTACCAGCTGTTCAATCAATTGCCCACTCATTTCCTAAAACCTCGTTGCGGATGCGGCTGTACCGGTTTCCGCTTCATGTATTGTCGCTACTACTGCCCGCCTTCAATCAAGCGGCGCCCACAATGGCAGCAAACGCTTTCGCATCCAACGATGCTCCGCCAACCAGTGCACCATCGATATCCGATTGCGCAAAAAGCTCTGCGGCATTAGCTGCCTTCACACTGCCCCCGTAAAGAAGACGCAGCGTATCTGCGTTACCCGCATCAAGATCACGTACGACATCCCTGATGAATGCGTGCATATCTTGCGCCTGTGCCGGCGACGCGGTTAATCCTGTACCAATGGCCCAAACTGGCTCATAGGCGATAGCCAAGCCATTGAGGTCCGGCAGGTCGCTCAAGGCACCCAGCAGTTGAGCCTTAACCACTGACTCCGCTTGCCCGGCCTCGCGTTGCTCCTGTGTCTCGCCAACACACAAAACGGGAACCAAACCGGCACGCTGTGCCATCCCCAGCTTTGCCGCCACCAAGCCATCAGATTCCTGATGGTACTGACGACGCTCTGAGTGCCCGACGATGACCCACTGGCAGCCAATGTCCTTAAGCATCTCTGCGGAGACTTCCCCCGTATAAGCACCCTGGTCGATATGACTGCAATCCTGGGCACCGAGCATTACATCACTAGCACCGAGTAGCTCCGAAAGCTGTCCCAGATATGCAAAGGGCGGACACAAAACACACTCTGCTCGATGTTCTTTCAGTGCGGTCAGGAAATCAGTAACAAGGGCCTCGTTAAAAGCGCCTTTACCGTGCATTTTCCAGTTGGCAATGACCAGCGGCTGTCGCATAGCTACAAGCTCCGCGTCGCGAGGGCGCGCAATACTACCCAAGCTGCCAGCCTGGGGCAAGAAAAGACCGTATTCACTTTTACAATAATCAGAGCGGCGAAACCGTGGTCAGGCCGCCGCCATGAGGCCTTCGACCGTCTGTGCAAGAGCGCGACACAGGCGATCAACCTGATCTGCGTCCCGTCCCTCAATCATGACGCGGATTACCGGCTCCGTACCCGAAGACCGCAGAAGAACGCGACCGGTATCACCAAGCTCTGCCTCTACCTGAGCCACAGCATCCGCAATCACAGGGTCTGACTCGACGCTCACACCGGGGGTAACTCGCACATTGATCATAGTCTGCGGGAACAGCGGAACATCAGTGAGAATATCCCGAAGGCTCTGTTCCGCACCTCGCAGCGCTTTGAGTACCTGCAAAGAAGACACAATACCGTCGCCCGTTGTCGTGACATCAGAACAAATAATATGCCCGGAAGACTCGCCGCCCAAATGCCAGGATTGAGCCTCCATCATCTCGCGGACATAGCGGTCACCCACTTGCGCCCGGACAAACTGCAGCCCCTGTTCACGCAGCGCTAACTCCAGGCCCAGATTCGACATCAATGTGCCGACTACTCCCGTATCGGAACTGCCCTCTCGCAATCGATTCATGGCAATAACATAAAGCAGCTGATCACCATCCACCATGGCGCCCTGATCATCGACAAACAGTACGCGGTCGCCATCGCCATCGTAGGCGATACCCAGATCACAATTGCGCTCGCGCACCGTCTCGGCGAGGGTGCCCATGTGGGTAGAGCCCACACCTTCGTTAATGTTGAATCCGTCGGGCGACACCCCAATGGGAATCACTTCCGCACCCAACTCAGACAAGACGCTGGGCGCGATATGGTAGGTGGCACCGTGGGCGCAATCCATGGCGATCTTTAGCCCGCGGAGACTAAAACCCTCGGGAACAGTGGCCTTGCAAAATTCAATGTAGCGCCCAGCGGCATCTACCAGGCGTTGAACCTTGCCGATATCGTGCGACTCCACACAGCTCAGCGGCTCGTCAAGCTCGGCCTCAATGGCGAGCTCAATATCATCGGGTAGCTTGGACCCGGTAGCGGAAAAAAACTTGATGCCATTATCAAAATAGGGATTATGGGATGCGCTGATTACGATCCCCGCATCAGCATTCTGCGTGCGGGTCATGAGCGCGACCGCTGGCGTAGGCATGGGCCCTAACAGCTTGACGTCCACACCCGCCGCCACCAATCCGGCCTCCAGTGCTGACTCAAACATATAGCCTGATACGCGGGTATCTTTGCCAATGATTACGCTACACCGGCCCTGCTCTGCCATAAGCCGGGTAAACACGCGCCCGCAGGCCCAGCCCAGTTTGAGTACAAAGTCCGGCGTGATCGGCGCCTCTCCAACCAATCCACGTATACCGTCCGTACCAAAGTAGCGCTTTTTCATGGAATCTGAACATCCTTAACTGCTTGAAGTATTCGCAGTACGTCGGCGGTTTCTGCAACATCATGAACCCGCAATATCGACGCTCCACGCTGCGCCGCCAGTAATGCCAAAGCGAGGCTTCCCGGCAGCCGATCATCCAGCTCTCGCCCGGTTATCTTAGCAATCAGTGACTTGCGTGATAAGCCTGCCAGGATGGGAAAACCCAACTCCTTAAGGTGATCAAGCTGAGCCAGCAGCGCGAGATTGTGCTCCAGCGTTTTGCCAAAACCAAAACCAGGATCCAGCACAATCTGTGAGCGCGGTATGCCCGCGTCGATACAGGCATCAGCTCGGGCCTTGAGAAAGCTCGCTACCTCACTCAAGACATTCCCATAGGCAGGAGCGCTTTGCATCGTATCCGGCTGACCCTGCATATGCATGAGACATACGGGTAAATTCAGTTCAGCTGCAGCCTCGACCGCGCCTTCTCGTTGCAACGCTCGCACATCATTCAGCAGACCGGCGCCCGCCGACGCTGCAGCGCGCATGACCGCTGGGGTGCTGCTATCGAGGGACAGCACGGCATCAGTTTCGGTGCGTAAAAGCTCAAAAACCGGGAGTATGCGATCTAGTTCCTGCTGCTCGCCTACCTCAGCCGCGCCGGGTCGCGTGGATTCACCACCGATGTCGAGGATCTTTGCCCCCGCCGCCACCATCGCAACAGCTTCACGACGCAGGGCATCCAGATCCGGCTTGCCACGGGAAAACCAACGACCACCATCAGAAAAAGAATCAGGCGTAACATTCAGTACGCCCATGATTAAGGGTGTGGAAGGATCAAGGACGGTACCGGCGCAGTCTAAGCTTGCGCCGGTACCCTTAGAGGCATTCAAAAGACGGTAGCGAAACCGGGAAAGCTTTAGTGCTCCCCCGCAGGCCCGCCGATAGGTCCACTGCGATCTGCAGTATCAGATCCCGCCGCCGAAGACGACCCAGAGTCGCTATCGCTGTCCTTATTGCTCCAGTCGCTAGGCTCTCGGGGGGTCCGCCCCGCCATGATGTCGTCAATTTGCTCCGCATCGATCGTCTCGTAGTGCATCAGGGCATCTGACATCACGTGGAGCTTATCAACATGCTCTTCGAGAATATCCTGCGCCTTGCGATAGCACTCGTCGATGATGCGGCGCACTTCTGCATCAATCTGCTTGGCTGTTTCGTCAGACATGGCTTTGTGTGATTGACCCGCACTGCGGCCAAGGAACACCTCTTCACCACCTTCGTCATAGAGCAGCGGCCCCATCTTCTCGGAGAGTCCCCACTTGGTCACCATGTTTCTGGCGATCTCCGTGGCGCGCTGAATATCGTTGGATGCGCCCGTGGTAATACCGTCGGGCCCCAGAGTCATTTCTTCGGCGATACGTCCGCCGAAGAGGCTACAAATCTGGCTGATAATATGACGACGGCTATGCGAGTAGCGGTCTTCTTCAGGCAGAAACATGGTCACACCCAGGGCACGACCTCGGGGAATAATGCTGACCTTATAGACAGGATCGTGCTCAGGCATGACCCGTCCGACAATCGCGTGTCCGGCTTCGTGATACGCGGTATTACGCTTCTCGTCCTCGGACATCACCATGGACTTACGCTCAGCACCCATCATGATTTTATCTTTTGCTAACTCAAACTGTGTCATGCCCACAGTTCTTGAGCCCGTGCGCGCAGCAAACAGTGCTGCCTCATTCACAAGGTTTGCCAGATCTGCACCAGAGAAACCCGGCGTGCCGCGAGCAATCTTGGATGCTTCTACGTCTTCGGCCAGAGGCACTTTGCGCATGTGCACTTTGAGAATTTGTTCGCGGCCGCGAATATCGGGCAAGCCTACGACCACCTGACGATCGAAGCGACCGGGACGCAACAGCGCCGGATCAAGCACGTCCGGACGGTTGGTCGCGGCGATTACGATCACACCGTCGTTGACCTCAAAACCATCCATCTCTACCAATAACTGGTTGAGGGTTTGCTCGCGCTCGTCGTGCCCACCGCCGAGACCTGCGCCACGATGGCGACCCACCGCGTCGATCTCGTCGATGAAAATAATGCAAGGTGCCTGCTTCTTGGCCTGATCGAACATATCGCGGACGCGCGAGGCACCGACACCCACAAACATCTCTACAAAATCCGAACCGGAGATTGAGAAGAACGGTACTTTAGCTTCACCGGCAATGGCCTTAGCCAGGAGCGTCTTACCCGTGCCCGGCTGGCCAACCATGAGGACACCGCGGGGAATACGACCGCCCAGCTTCTGAAACTTACCGGGGTCGCGCAAAAACTCCACGAGTTCCTGGACATCTTCTTTGGCTTCATCGACGCCTGCCACATCGGCAAAGGTCGTGGTGATTTGATCTTCACCCAGCAGCTTTGCTTTGCTCTTACCAAAGCTCATAGGGCCACCGCGCCCACCGCCACCGCCCTGCATCTGGCGCATGAAGAACATGAACACGGCGATAATGATGAGTATGGGGAAACTTGCCACGAGAAGCTGCGTCCACACGCTTTGCTGCTCGGGCTCCTTACCTTCGACTTCGACCTGATGGGTCAGCAGATCATCCATGAGCTTGGGATCTTCCACCATGGGTCGCGTCGTTTCAAAATACGAGCCATCGAAACGCTCACCGGCAATTGTAAGGCCGTCAATTGTGACCTTGCGGACCTGGTCGCGCTGGATTTCCTGAATAAACTCGGAGTACACCATGCGCTCTGTGGGCGTCTGCATGCTGAAGTTGTTAAAGATCGAGAGCAGCACCGCAGCTATCACGACCCACAACAGCAGATTTTTGGCCATATCGTTCAAAATCGTTACCTCGTTGCTGCGCCAGCTTCTTGGGGCTAGCGCCAAATATTCACCGGCGTCTGCAACGCTTGATTGCGTAACCCTGGACACCCATGTCCAAAGATCGCCGGTCGATCAGTATAGCGTTTTTTACGCCAAAAACGCCCTATTGGGCCACCTCTCGATAAGCCTATAGCTCGTCGGGGGCTTTGCGGCGGCCACGGGCCACCAAATACACTTCCCGTGAGCGCGGCCTCGATGCCGTAGGCTTACGCGTTGAGACCTTCTCAAACTGCTCTCGGGTCGCCTTGAACAACTCATCAAAGCCTTCCCCCTGAAACACCTTAGTCACAAAGACACCACCGGGCGCCAGGACACGACAGGCCATATCCAAAGCAAGTTCTACCAGATAAATCGACTTCGGCTGATCTACGGCACTCACCCCACTCATGTTGGGGGCCATATCAGAAATTACAAGGTCCGCAGGTTCGTCGCCCATCTCCTTCAAAATGCGCTCAAATACATCGTTCTCCGTAAAATCTCCTTGAACGAAGTCGACCCCATCAATCTCACCCATGGGCAGGATGTCCGATGCGATAACCTGCCCTCGCTTGCCCACCAGCTCCGCAGCCACCTGAGACCAACCCCCGGGAGCGCTGCCCAGATCCAAAACCGTCATTCCCGGTCGGATCAAACCGTCGCGCTCCTGCAACTCAAGCAGTTTGTAACAAGCACGAGACCGGTAACCATCGCGCTGTGCCTGCTGCACATAGGGGTCATCCCTATGCTCGCGCAGCCACGCTTTACTGCTGGACCGCTTTTTAACCATGCGTATTTCCTGAACGATCGATTTTGCCGTCAACGGACTGTTTGGGTCGCGAAGGGACTGTAGTGTAGACTCCGCGCCCCGCTGACTTTCTCGGTTTACCCTAGCATGACCCGCAAAACAAACACGCGCCAACTTCGTGCGATCGGCCACAAACTTCACCCCATCGTCACCATCGCCGGGAACGGCCTCAGCGAGACAGTGCTCCTGGAACTTGAGCGTGCGCTCAATGATCACGAGCTCATCAAAATTAAGCTCGCCGTCGGCAGCCGCGAAGCGCGGGACGAAGTCCTTGCGCAACTACTGGAAGACAGTAAGGCAGAGCTGGTGCAGCGGGTTGGCAACACGGCACTGCTGCTGCGTCACAGCGCTCAACCGGACCCCAAAAAATCCAATCTTCTCAGAATGCTGGGCTAGCCTGAATCGAGCAGACCTGCGCGCCGCAGGAGCGACTACTGGTAGCTGGTGATTGCTGACTGCTGACTGCTAACTGCTAACTGCTGATTGGAATCAAGTGCTTAAAGGTGGCGCACCTGATCTATTTCGTACTCACGGTCACCGCCCGGGGCACGCACAATAACCACATCACCTTCCTCTTTGCCTATCAACGCACGGGCGATAGGTGAGTTTACCGAGATAAGATTCTGCTTGGCATCCGCTTCGTCATCGCCAACGATGCGATAGGTCACAGTGTCGTCATTCTCTACGTTGATCAGGTCTACCGTGACACCAAAAATGACTTTTCCCGTGCAGGCTATGGTGGTCACATCAATGACCTGGGCGTGGGACAGCTTACCCTCAATATCCATGATCCTGCCCTCGGCAAAACTCTGCTGCTCCCGAGCGGCGTGATACTCCGCGTTTTCCTTCAGATCACCGTGCTCTCTGGCCTCGGCTATCGCCTGCACAATTCGCGGACGATCAACTTTCTTTAACTGCTCGAGCTCCTGGCGCAGGGCCTGCTCCCCCTGCGCTGTCATCGGCACCTTACTCATTAATGCATGCTCCTGTGGAGATCCTGCAGACGACGCACGGTCTTGTCTCCTTCTCGCTGCAGGGTCAGGCAAATCGCCTCGGCCGCAGCAAGCGTTGTTGTATAGAAAACCCGATGTGCCTCAGCACTCGCTCGAATTGGCGCCGAGTCAGCGATGGCCCGGCGTCCCTCTGTGGTGTTGATAATGATATCTGCCTCGTCGTTCTTGATCATATCGACGATATGAGGGCGCCCCTCGAGCACTTTCTTTACGCGGCGAACCTCTAGACCCGCCGCCTCCAGCGCATCCGCCGTACCTCCGGTCGCCGCCAGATTAAAGCCCAAACTCACCATCTGCCGGGCAAAAGCTACGGCGCCGGGCTTATCGACATCGCGAACACTTATGAGGAGTGTGCCACTGCGCGGCGGAGGATCGCCCGCAGCCAGCTGCGCCTTAGCGAACGCATCGGCAAAGCTATCGCCAGTGCCCATGACCTCACCGGTAGACTTCATCTCCGGCCCCAGAATCGGATCGACACCGGGGAATTTGTTAAAGGGCATCACCGCCTCTTTGACGCTAAAGAACTCCGGCACGATCTCTGCCGTAAAGCCCTGATCTTCGAGACTCACGCCGGCCATGCAGCGTGCCGCGATCTTCGCCAAGGAAGTTCCAATACACTTGGACACAAAGGGCACGGTACGCGATGCACGGGGATTTACTTCGATGACGTAAATTTTTTCGTCCTGCCAGGCAAGCTGTACATTCATCAAGCCTTTAACACCCAATGCCAAGGCCATTTGCTTCACCTGCTCGCGCATTTGATCTTGCACATCTGCAGGAAGGCTATAGGGCGGCAATGAGCACGCCGAATCTCCCGAGTGCACACCGGCCTGTTCGATATGCTGCATGATGGCGCCAATCACAACCTGCTCGCCATCAGACACCGCATCGATGTCGACCTCGATTGCGGCGCTCAAAAAGCTGTCCAAGAGAACCGGAGACTCATCGCTGACCGACACCGCCTCACGCATGTAGCGAAGCAGATCCTCCTCTCGATACACGATCTCCATAGCCCGACCACCCAAAACATAGGAAGGGCGTACCACTAACGGATAGCCGATACTGCGCGCCGCCTCGACGGCCTCTTCGACGCTGCGAACCGTGGTGTTTGCCGGCTGCAGCAAGCCAAGATCCTGAATGAGATGCTGAAAGCGCTCACGATCTTCGGCCCGATCAATGGCATCGGGGGTCGTGCCAATAATGGGCACGCCGGCAGCTTCCAGGGCTCGAGCCAGCTTGAGCGGCGTTTGCCCTCCAAACTGCACAATCACGCCTTCGGGCTTTTCCTTGGCGACAATCTCAAGCACATCTTCAAGGGTGACCGGCTCAAAATACAGGCGATCCGACGTGTCGTAATCCGTAGAGACCGTCTCAGGGTTACAGTTCACCATGATCGTCTCGTAACCATCTTCGCGCATAGCCAACACCGCGTGAACACAGCAGTAATCGAACTCGATTCCCTGGCCGATACGGTTGGGGCCACCACCGATCACAAGGATCTTTGGACGATCTGACGGCTCCGCCTCACACTCTTCATCGTAGGTGGAGTACATATAGGCCGTGCTCGAGGCAAACTCTGCCGCACAGGTGTCGACGCGCTTGTACACCGGGCGAATATTCAATCCCTGACGATGCTCACGTACGGAGGTTTCGCTTACCTTGAGGAGCGCCGCCAGACGCCGATCTGCAAAGCCTTTTCGCTTGAGCCTAAAGAGCCGCTGTGTGTCCAAATCCTCGAGCGTGCCCGCCGCGATCGCCAGCTCATCCTTAACAATGTCTTCAATCTGAACGAGGTACCAGGGATCAACACCGGAGTGTCCATACACCTCGTCTACGGTCATACCCAGGCGGAAGGCGTCCGCCAGATGCCAGATACGATCGGCCCCGGGGTTAATCAGTTCACTGATGAGCTCATCGCTGGGCTCCACATCATCCGGCCCCAAACGTGATTCGAAGCCCGAAGCGCCGACTTCCAGACCGCGCAACGCCTTTTGCATTGACTCCTGGAAGTTGCGACCAATGGCCATCACTTCCCCCACGGACTTCATCTGAGTGGTCAGCCGGGCATCCGCGGCGTTGAATTTCTCAAAGGCAAAGCGGGGGATTTTCGTAACAACGTAATCAATGGAGGGTTCAAAAGAGGCGGGGGTCGCACCTCCGGTGATGTCGTTCTTCAATTCATCCAGGGTGTATCCGATGGCCAGCTTTGCGGCAACTTTGGCGATAGGAAATCCGGTAGCTTTAGACGCCAGCGCCGAAGATCGCGACACCCGGGGGTTCATCTCAATAACCACCATGCGACCGGTGTCCGGACACATGCCAAACTGTACGTTCGAGCCGCCAGTCTCTACACCGATCTCACGCAGCACCGCCAGAGAGGCGTTGCGCATGATCTGATATTCCTTGTCGGTAAGCGTTTGCGCCGGTGCGACGGTAATGGAGTCGCCGGTATGCACACCCATGGCGTCAAAGTTTTCAATGGCGCAAATAATGATGCAGTTGTCATTGCGATCGCGAACAACCTCCATCTCGTACTCTTTCCAGCCGATGAGGGACTCATCGATGAGAAGCTCGGACGTGGGCGAGAGATCCAAACCGCGAACACAGATCTCCTCAAACTCTTCGCGGTTGTAGGCGATACCGCCGCCGGAACCACCCATAGTGAACGAGGGCCTGATAATGCAGGGGAATCCTATGGAGTCGAGAACCGCGTGCGCCTCATCCATGGACCGGGCAAAAGATGCTCGGGGCGTCTCCAGCCCGATTCGCTTCATGGCCTTGTCGAATAACTCGCGATCTTCCGCCTTGTCGATGGCTTCCTTGGTGGCGCCGATAAGCTCCACACCGTTTGCTTCGAGGACACCCTCGCGAGCCAAATCCAGCGCGCAGTTCAGAGCCGTCTGGCCACCCATGGTCGGCAACAGCGCATCGGGCTTTTCTACTTCGATAATCCGCTGCACTGTGCGCCACTCAATGGGTTCGATGTAGGTAGCATCTGCCATTGCGGGATCGGTCATGATCGTAGCGGGATTGGAATTCACCAGAATCACCCGATACCCCTCCTCACGCAGCGCCTTACAGGCTTGCGCGCCGGAGTAGTCGAATTCGCAGGCCTGACCGATGACGATGGGTCCGGCGCCTACAATGAGGATGCTCTTTAAGTCTGTACGCTTTGGCATGCGCTTATACCGCCCGCTGTTGCATGAGGCTGATGAAATGGTCGAAGAGCACACTGGGCTCATGAGGGCCCGGACTCGCCTCGGGGTGCCCCTGAAAACTGAAGGCGGGCTTATCCGTTCGCTCGATACCCTGCAGGGTCCCATCGAAAAGTGAGCGGTGAGTGACCCCGATACAATCCGGCAGCGCGGCGTCATCAACCGCAAAACCATGATTCTGACTTGTGATCATCACCCTGCCGTCCCTCAGATCCTGTACCGGGTGATTCGCACCGTGATGACCGAACTTCATTTTCAAAGTGCCTGCACCACTGGCAAGCGCCAGTAACTGGTGACCCAGACAAATCCCGAAGATCGGTACCCCGGACTCCAACAGTTCAGTTATCGCACTGATGGCATAGTCACAGGGCTCCGGGTCGCCAGGGCCATTGGAGAGAAAAACCCCATCCGGATTCAGTGCCAGCACCTCACTGGCGCTTGTCTGCGCGGGAACCACCGTGAGACGACAGCCCCGATCCGCAAGCATGCGTAAGATATTGCGTTTCACCCCAAAGTCGTAGGCAACTACATGCCAGGGCATATCGTCGACCGCTGGATCGGCGAAGCCCTCTCCCAGCGCCCAACTGCCGGCAGTCCACTCGTAGCGCTCGCTAGTGGACACTTCCTTTGCCAGATCCAGGCCCTTGAGCCCGGGAAAGTCTTTCGCCAGTGCTAATGCGGTATCGACATCGAGAGACTCCGTCGCCATAAGGCAGCCATTCTGGGCACCCTTGTCCCGAAGCACCCGAGTAAGGCGCCGCGTATCAATATCTGCGATACCCACCACGTTACGCTCGCGAAGGTAGTCATCAAGCGCCTGTGTGTTACGAAAATTGCTCGCCATTAAGGGAAGATCCCGAATGACCAGGCCTGAGGCCCATATCTGGGACGACTCTTCGTCCTCGGGATTGGTACCGGTGTTACCAATATGTGGGTAGGTCAGCGTAACAATCTGACGGGCGTAGGACGGGTCGGTGAGAATCTCCTGGTAACCGGTCATCGCGGTGTTAAACACGACTTCGCCAACGGAGGCAGCGGCGGCACCAATGGATATCCCGTGGAATACGCTGCCGTCTTCAAGAACCAGAATTGCGGGACGGGTCAATCGTTCCTCCAGGGGCGCCGGTACTCCGCTCGCAGGCTCAAAAAAAAGCGAGATGAGTAGGCCTCATCTCGCTTTAATTGGCATGTCAATGTACGTTAATACCGGCTGCTCAGAATTTAGTGTCATCAAAATCGTACGCCGAACAGTTCATCCGGCTCTGGTCGCGCAGTGTACGAAATCGTCTGTTTTGTGTCCACACAGATCGTCCACTAAGTCAGCGCTGGCTGAGTCCTGTTAGTCTGCCTATGATGAGGCCCCAGGATGATGGACCACTCGCATGAACTACTTTACTGGCAAGCATGCCGCGATCACCGGGGCAGGCTCGGGTATTGGCAGAGCACTCGCTCAGCAACTGAACAACGCAGGCTGCCACCTGCATCTCTCGGATATTGATAGAGATGGCCTTGCAGATACTGTTAACTCCTTTACCAATACTGATGCAACGGCCTACAGCACTATCGTCGATGTGTCAGACGCGGGCGCCGTTGCGCGCTGGGCGCAGGCCGTGAACGAAGTAACGCCAACACTCCATCTGCTGGTCAACAATGCCGGCGTGGATCTTATGGCTTCGGTCGTAGATACCACCCTGGATGACTTTCACTGGCTGATGAATATCAATTTCTGGGGCGTGGTACACGGATGTCAGTCTTTCATCCCAGCGCTTGAAAAGGCAGAGCGTAGCCATCTGGTCAACATTTCATCGGTTTTCGGCCTCATCGCGGTACCCCATCAATCGGCCTACAACGCTGCTAAATTCGCGGTGCGGGGATTCAGTGAGTCCCTCCGCCAGGAGCTGGATCTCCAGGGCAGCCCTGTGAAATTGTGCTGCGTTCATCCCGGTGGGATCGATACCAACATTGCTCGCAGAGCCCGCAACGTTGATCCCAATGCTACCCCTGAGTCACAACAGGAAATGTTCGCGCAGCATGTGCGAACCAGTGCCGAGGATGCAGCCCGTAAAATCCTCCGTGCCGCCGAAAAAGGCCAGAGGCGACTGCTCATTGGCAGCGACGCGAGGGTTGTCGACTGGATTGTGCGTTTGTTCCCGACCGCCTACGCTCGTCTGTTCCGCAAGGCAACAGAAAGTGCACTGACAGACACACGGTCAGACCCACTCTCGGACGAGCAACCCAGCAGCTCATGAGCGAGACCCTCACCCGCAGGCAGCTGTTCGTGCTCATCACAGCGCTTATGGCGACAGGTATTGGTCAGTCGCTGGTGTTTGCGATTCTGGCCCCTCTTGGTCGTGAGGTTGATCTGGCGGAGGTGCAAATCACCTCGATCATTGCGCTTTCAGCCCTTATCTTCGCGATCGCCTCCCCTTACTGGGGGCGACTGTCGGACAAAGTAGGTCGCAAGCCCGTCATCCTCATTGGTCTCATCGGATACACCGTGGGTACGCTGCTTTTCACGTCGGTGTTTATGGCAGGGCTTACGGGCGTCTTATCCGGACTCGCGCTGTACAGCGTTCTGCTGCTTACCCGCTGTAGTCAAGCTGTTGTGATGTCGGCGACAAGCCCGTCAACAACTGCCTACGCTGCTGATAGCACGAGCACCAGTGAACGGACCGCGGCCATGGCTAAATTGGGCACCGCCAATAGCCTCGGTATGATTCTGGGACCAGCAGTGAGTGGAGCCCTCGCGACCTTGGGACTGCTCGCGCCCCTCTACTTCGCGGGCGCCCTGTCTGCGGCAGCGGCCGTCTTGGTGTGGCGAGCGCTGCCCGGCATCCCTGCTCCACAACGCCAAAGTCACGGTCGACCAAAACGCATGCGATTTTTGGACCCCCGGATCAGACGTTTTGCACTCACGGCGATTGGCCTGTTCACGGGATTTTCGGCCATTCAGCAAACACTCGGGTTCCAGCTCCAGGACCAACTGGAACTCACGGGAGTAGAAACTGCGCAGTACACTGGCGCGGCCTTGATGGTCTCGGCGGTGTTTACCTTCGTCATTCAGGTCACTGCCATGCAGCGTCTCAAGTTACCGCCCCACATCTTTGTCCGCACGGGACTGGCATTCATGGCGCTGGGATCACTACTTATCGCAAGTTTTAGCAATTTCTGGATGTTGGCTCTAGGAATGGCACTGATGGGCACGGGGCTGGGCTTATCCATGCCTGCAATCACTGCGGGGGCATCCATCGCGGTGAGCCCGGAGGAACAAGGGGGCGCAGCGGGGGTGATTTCGGCCTGTCCTGCCGTAGGATTTGTGAGCGGCCCAATTATCGGAGGTCTGCTTTACCCCCTGGCGCCTTTCGGCCCTGCTCTGTTCTCTGCGGTGGTTTTCAGCGGCACCATTGCCATTTTATTCGGAACGTCGAAACGCTAAGCGCTAACGGCTATTGCCTCGAGCGCTTCGCGCATCTGAGCAGGAATGGGAACTGGCTTGTTGCTGGCTCGATCAACAAACACATGCGTGAAGGTGCCATTGGCACAGGCTTTTTCATCTCCCTCGCGAAAAATACCAATGCCGTACTGTACTGAGCTGTTGCCTAATCGATCGACGCGCAAGGCTCCCTGGAGGGGCTCCGGGTACGCCACCGGCGAGTAGTAATCGCAGCCAGAATTCACCACAAGTCCTACCGTGTCGCCATCATGAATATCCAGTCCGCCCTCATCGATCAGGTAACGATTAGCGACGGAATCAAAGTAGCTGTAATAAATAACGTTGTTTACGTGCCCGTAAACATCATTGTCGGACCAGCGTGTTGTGATTGCCGTGAACCAGGGGTAGTCCGTGCGCGCGGGGGGCTGAGCTCTGGACATTCAATTACCTCGCTGTGGTTTAAGCGGCTGCAGCTATTGCCAGGATATCGCGCTCAAAACGAAGCGCGATAGATCCCCAGCGCATCATCGTAACTAACTTCTCGAGGGTTATTGATTAACAAGCGCTGCTGGAGCATCGCATCCTCTGCCAAAGTCTCGAGGCTCTCTTCCCCCACACCGGCGGCGCTGAGCGTCGCGGGCATGGATAAATCATCAATCAGCTCTTCGATAGCGACAATCAAAGTCTCTGCCCGGGCTTCTTCACTCCCCGATACAGAAGACCCTACGACTATCTCTGCAAGCTCGGCGTAGAGCCCTGTCGCCATAGGCAGATTGAATCGCATAACCTCCGGCAGTACGAGAGAATTGCTTAATCCATGGGGAATATGAAAATGCCCCCCTAGTGGATACGCCAGAGCGTGCACCGCGCCTACGGGCGCATTGGCAAAGGCCTGGCCGGCCTGCATTGCGCCCAGCAACATCGCCGCTCGCGCATCGCGCTGGCGACCATCATGCACCGCCGTGCGGATGTTGTTCGCAAGCAGTGCTAAGGCGCTGCGCGCCAGATTATCTGACACAGGGTTTTTCTTAATCTTGGACGTATACGCCTCGATGGCATGCACCATGGCATCGACGCCGGTCATAGCGGTGATATGGCTGGGTAGCCCCAGAGTCAGGTCTGCATCCAAAACTGCAATGTCCGGGAGCAAAACCGCTGAACTCACACCTGCTTTTGTGGTTTCTCCGGTAGTGACAATAGCAACCGGAGTCACCTCGGAGCCCGTCCCCGCAGTGGTCGGCACGAGAATAAGTGGCAAGCGTCCGCCGCTAAGCTGCTCAACGCCGTACATGTCGCTCAGCGGCTGATCTGAGCAAAGCAGCGCTGCCGCGACTTTCGCGACATCCATAGAGCTGCCACCGCCCACGGCAATTACGCCATCAACCCCGGCAGCCTTGCCTGCATCTACCGCCGCAAATACCACCGCTTCCGGCGGATCTTCACTGACTTTGGGGAATAAACAGACCTCTACGCCGGCGGCACAGAGAGCATCCTGGACCGGGGCAATGAGGCCAATAGCGACAAGCCCGGGATCCGTAACCAATAGTGCGTTCTGAACTCCCAGCGAGGCGCAGTGCTCTGCCAGCTTCAGTGCTTCACCACTTCCACTGACAAGGCGCGCGACGGTATTAAAGGCGAATGACTGCATGCCGGAACTACTCCATCGTAATGATGACCTTACCCCGTGCTAAGCGTCCGGTCATCACATCATAGGCCTGCTCATAATCCTCCAGAGCAAACACGTCGTTAATCGCTGGCTTCAGCTTACCCTCGGCAAACAAACCCCAGAGCTCTTTGATGTTCTGCAAGTGCACCGCCGGTTCCTCGGCAATAAAACGTCCCCAAAACACACCAACAATAGAGCAGCCCTTGAGCAGAGCAAGATTCAGTGGAATCTCTGGAATGGGCCCGCTGGCAAAACCAATCACCAGATAGCGTCCGTTCCACGCCATGCCGCGCAATGCGGGCTCAGCGTAATCACCCCCCACGGGGTCATAAACAACATCAACGCCCTTACCACCGGTCAGCTCTTTTACTGTCGCCTTTAGGTCCTGCTCGCTATAGTTGATGGTCTCATCCGCGCCTAGCTCGCGACACATAGCCAGCTTTTCTTCAGAACTCGCTGCGGCAATCACCTTAGCGCCCATCATTTTGCCGAGCTCCACGGCAGTGGAACCCACGCCACCAGCAGCGCCGAGCACTAGCAAGGTTTCGCCCTCTTTAAGATCTGCGCGCTGTTTTAAAGCGTGGTAAGAGGTGAAGTAGGTCATGGCAACGCCGGCCGCCTGGGTAAAGTCGAGACCCTCAGGCATGGGCATCACCGCATTTTGATCTGCCGCAATTTGATCACGAAAAGCGCCGCTGCCGGTCATCGCGATCACCTTGTCGCCAACCTTGTAACGCTCAACGCCTTCGCCGACAGACAACACGACACCCGCGCACTCGCCACCGGGAGAGAACGGCATGTCCGGCTGAAACTGGTACTTCCCCTGGATAACCAGTACATCGGGAAAATTCAGCCCGGCTGCCTTAACGTCGATAACAACCTGACCCGCCTCGGCTGTTGGCTCCGGATGATCGGTCGCAAGCTGCAGCTTGTCGGCCATCCCGTGTTCTGTGCAAAGTAGTGCGCGCATCTAAATCTTCCTATGTTTTCTTTACTGGTGTCTTCAGGTGTATTCGATGCCGCAAGCGCGACGGTCGCAGGTGCAGTATGCGGGTGTGTTGTGAGCGGGCGTCACGCGCCCAGGATGGCGCGTGCCGAGCAAGTCATGGATGACGTCTTTTAGCGTCCCGCTCACGGCATTCCCGCATGCTGTGCCTGTGACTATTGCACAAAGCATCGCATCAGGGCTTACAGTACTTCAAACAGCCCTGCTGCACCCATACCACCACCCACACACATGGTGATGACAACGTACTTAACGCCGCGTCGCTTACCTTCGATAAGTGCGTGGCCAATCATGCGCGAGCCACTCATGCCGTAGGGGTGACCAATGGCGATAGCGCCGCCGCTGACGTTCAGCTTGTCATTATCGATGCCCAGGACATCACGACAATGCAATACCTGTACCGCAAAGGCTTCGTTGAGCTCCCAAAGGCCGATGTCATCGACGGTCAGACCATGCTGCTTGAGCAGCTTGGGTACGGCGTAAATAGGGCCAATACCCATTTCATCAGGCTCAAGACCCGCGACCGCAATACCCCGGTACAGCCCTAAAGGCTCCAGACCACGCTGCTCCGCAACTTTTGAATCCATGATCAACTGTGCCGACGCGCCGTCAGACAGCTGCGAGGCGTTACCAGCGGTGATGGTGCCGCCTTCAATCACGGTTTTCAGACCCGCAAGAGCCTCTGGGGTCGTAGCGCGAATACCTTCGTCACGGCTGACCGTTGCTTCAGCCTCAGACTGCTCGCCCGTTTCCTTGTTCCACACTATGCGCTTGCAGGTCACTGGCGTCAGCTCTGCATCGTAACGGCCTTGCTCATAAGCTTCCGCTACTCGCTGCTGCGATTGAAGACCGTACTCGTCCATTGCGTCACGGCTAATGCCATAGCGCTTGGCAACGGTTTCCGCCGTCTGCAGCATGGGCATGTAAATATCGGGATGCATTGCCACTAGCTCTGGATCTGCCGCGCGATGCAGGTTCATATGCTCGTTCTGCACCAGCGAGATCGAATCAAGACCACCGCCTACGACGATATCCATGCCGTCATACATAACCTGCTTGGCGGCAGTGGCTACTGCCATCAAACCGGACGAACACTGGCGATCAATCGTCATACCCGACACGGTGACGGGCAAGCCTGCTCGCAAGGCAATCTGCCGAGCGACGTTCTGGCCGCCGCTGCCCTGCTGGAGCGCAGCGCCCATGATCACATCTTCGATTTCGCCGGGCTCAACACCCGCGCGACGCACCGCTTCACTCACGGCCGCAGCACCCATAGTGGGGGCTGGCAGATTGTTAAACCCGCCGCGATAGGCCTTTGCGATAGGTGTACGCGCTGTCGATACGATTACTGCTTCTTTCATAACTTGTCTCCTGAAAGACGGCGAAGCATCGCCGTCAAAAAATTGCTCGCCTTAAAAACTCGCTGCTTACTCGAGAGAAATACCCAAACCTGCGGCAGCCTGTGTCAGCATCTTGCCCGACTGCTCAAAACCAGCCTGCAACGCGCGTCCACCCTCGGCGGCGGAAATCACACCCCAGTGAGCGGCGATACCTTCGGGCGTTTGCTCCTCAGGTTTCAGCCAGCAGCCTTCGCTCTCAACAATTTTTGATACAGCGTAGGAACCTGCTCCGGCACAAAGAATCGTGCGATTTGGACCGTCCTCGCTCACCAGGTACAGCACCGCCGGTGTGACGGTTTCGGGAGTCAGCAACTCGAACATTTTCTCCGGCATGAGGCCGTCAGTCATTCGTGTTCCCGCTGTTGGAGCCAGCGCATTCACACGGATGTTGTACTTCGCGCCTTCGAGAACCAATGTGTTCATCAGCCCGATAACGCCCATCTTGGCCGAGCCGTAGTTGGTCTGGCCAAAGTTTCCGTAGAGACCGGAGGAGGATGTGGTGACCACTACCCGACCGTACTCCTGCTCTTTCATGATCTCCCAGCAGGCTCGCGTGCAATAGACGGTGCCCATGAGATGAACGTTAAGTACCAGCTCAAAATCTTCCATAGAGCCTTTGATGAAGCTCTTATCGCGAAGAATGCCTGCGTTGTTTACCAGAATATCAACGCGACCCCACTTCTCCATTGTCGCAGCGACCATGGCCTCAACTTCGGCGTAGTTGGCAACATTGGCGCCGTTGGCCATTGCCTCACCACCGGCTGCCTCTATCTCGGCGACCACTGCCAGAGCAGCATCAGACGAGGACCCCGTGCCATCTTTGGAGCCGCCCAAGTCATTAACTACGACCTTGGCACCGCGTTTTGCAAGCTCGATGGCATGACTGCGACCCAGTCCCTGTCCAGCACCGGTAACAATAGCTACTCGACCGTCATAACGAATCGTCATTCTCAATTACTCCTTTTGTATGTATCAGCCGCAGACAATCATGGCGAGAGACTCAGCGACGAGCGCGGGTGTTTCTACACCTTCAATCTCAACCGTGACCGACGATGTCAGCAAGAATCGGTTGTCATCTTTCTGATCAACACTGATCAATTCGCTGTGAGCGCGAATCCGCTTGCCCGCACGGACTGGATTCAGAAAACGCACTTTGTTCAGACCATAGTTAATGCCCATCACTACGTTCTCTGGTACCACACCGGTGCCTTCGCTCAACTTTGGCAGCATAGATAGCGAAAGGAAGCCGTGAGCGATGGTGCCACCAAAGGGCGTCTGCGCAGCTTTTTCCTCGTCAATGTGGATAAATTGATGGTCTTCGGTGCAGTCCGCAAAAGTATTGATGCGACCCTGATCCATCGTGGCCCACTCGCCGACAGTTTTATTGCCCACCTGATCCGCTAGCTGCTCTTTTGGTACGACCTTAACGCCCATACGCTTTCACCTCTTCTACGCTAAATGTGATGTTCCGTAAGCGACGCCATGCGTCGCCCATGTTGAGTTACCCGCAGTTATCAGCCGTCTCTGAAGGTGGCGTTGACCGGGTCCTGATCCATGTACTTCTTGAATTCATTTCGACCCACCACCATGCGGTGAACGGCGTCAGGGCCGTCAGCAAGGCGCAAGGTACGCTGCCCCATGTACATCGTGGCCAGAGGAGTGTCTTGAGACACGCCCAGACCTCCAAACATCTGAATTGCCTCGTCGATTACCTTGAGAGTCACGTTCGGTACGGCGGTCTTGATCATGGAAATCCAGATGCGCGCTTCCTTTGGATCAACGTTATCCATCATCCAGGCGGTCTTGAGCGTCAGCAGACGTGCTTGCTCAATGTCCATGCGGGCATTGGCAACGATGTCGATGTTGGCACCCAAGCGAGCCAAAGGCTTGCCAAACGCGACGCGCGTGGTGGCCCGCTGACACATGAGCTCCAGTGCCCGCTCCGCCGCGCCAAGAGCACGCATACAGTGATGAATACGGCCCGGTCCAAGACGACCCTGGGAGATCTCAAATCCACGGCCCGCACCCAAAATAACGTTGTCCTTGGGAACACGGACGTTGTTGAACGCCAACTGCATATGACCGTGGGGCGCATCGTCCATGGAGAAAACCTGCATGGGGCGAATAATCTCGACCCCCGGTGTGTCCATGGGCACGAGAATCTGTGACTGCTGCTTATGCTTGGCGGCATCGGGATCGGTTTTGACCATCACGATCATAATCTTGCAGCGTGGATCGCCCGCACCGGATATCCAGTGCTTCTCGCCGTTGATGACCCACTCGTCACCCTCAAGAACCGCACTGGTACAGATATTCGTCGCATCCGAAGAGGCCACGCCGGGCTCGGTCATGGCGTAGGCGCTACGAATCTCGCCGTTCAAAAGCGGTGTAAGCCACTCGGCCTGCTGTGCTTCACTGCCGTATTTGGTCAGCACTTCCATGTTGCCAGTATCTGGCGCTGCGCAGTTAAAGGACTCTGCGGCCAAGTGCGATCGACCCATTTGCTCGGCCAGATAAGCGTACTCAACGGTAGTCAGACCACTGGCTTGCTCGCCTTCCGTGAGAAAGAAGTTCCATAAACCTTCGGCACGCGCTTTTGCTTTGAGCGTCTCAATGATCTCCGTTTGTCGCTCGGTAAACTGCCAGCGATCACCTGTCGCAACCTCTGCGGCGTATTCCTTCTCTACCGGCACGACTTCCTCGTCGATAAACGCCGTGACGCGCGCCAACAACGGCGCTACTTTTTCCGAAACTCCTAGGTCCATGACCCGATCTCCTTGTGTGCATGCCCCACGTTCTTGCGGGGCAAATAAAATAGATCTCTTAAGCCGCTAGCTGTTCGCTCAGCTCCGCCTTGAGTTGTCGTTTAAAGATCTTGCCCGTAGCAATGCGTGGCAGGGCTTCGTCATGAAAACGGACGTAGGCGGGAATTTTGAACCCAGCGATATGCTCTTTCAAAAAGCTTTGCAGCTCCTCGGCAGACAGGCTCTCGCCTTCGCGTAAGACCACACTCGCAGCAACTGCTTCGCCCAGGCGCTCATCGGGCACGCCGTAAACAGCAGCTTCACTGACCGAAGGATGCTGATAGATGCCGGCTTCTACTTCGATACAGCTAATGTTTTCGCCGCCACGGATGATGATTTCCTTCATACGATCGACGATGAACAAAAACCCCTCATCATCGATGTAGCCCACATCACCTGTATGGAACCAACCATCGCGAAAAGCTTCTGCACTGGCTTCGGGCTTGTTCCAATAGCCAAGGCAATTCGCAGGAGAGTGAATACACACCTCGCCGCGCTCGCCCGCCGGAAGCGGCTGATCATTCTCATCGAAGATCGCAATGTCCGTAACCGCAGGTACTGGCCGCCCGGCACTGCCCGGCCTCGCGCGGTACACGGCGCCCGTATTGATAGTCCCCAGAGCATTAGTCTCGGTCAGCCCGTAGCCGATACCTGCCGATGAATGTTTAAAGGTCGTTGCGAGCTTCTCGACCTGTGCGGGCGGTCGCGCCGCACCACCACCATAAATCTCGGCAAGCGATGATAGGTCCCGATCGGACTCAGCCGCAGCAGCCTGAAGCTCCGCGGACATAGTAGGTACGCCGGTGAACCAGGTGATGCGCTCTTCCTCGATCATGCGAAGCGCTTCTTGCACGTCCCACTTGTGCATGATCACTAACTTGCGGCCCACAATGAGAGACAGCAAGAAAGCTGTGTGACTGCCGGTACAGTGAAACAGGGGGATAGTTAACAGGCCTGACGCCGGAAACTTTGCTGGCTGAGTGTCGCCACCGGCCTGCTTAGCTGACAAACCCAACAGCATCCAGCTGTAGAGTGCAGACAACATACCGCGGTGAGATGACAGTGCGCCTTTGGGATGCCCCGTGGATCCCGAGGTGTACATAATTGTCGCGTGATCGTCACCGCTTACTGCGACCTCGGGCATCTCGGCACCCGCATGCGCAGCTACCAGGTCCTCAAACTTACTGAACTCCACCGCAAGACCATCACAATCGTCCACAGCGATGAGCTTAAGCTGCAGCTCATCCTGCAAAGGCAGCAGGCGCTCCATGCGCTGACGATCGACGATCACCAGCTTTGCGCCGCAATCCTTTAAGCCGTAATCGAGCTCCTCGGTAGTCCACCAGGCGTTCATAGGCACAGCTACCGCACCAATGGACAGTACTGCAATAAAGCCCATCATCCACTGCGGGTTATTGCGGCTGAGAATCGCCACTCGATCACCGGGCTGCACACCGAAGTCATCAATAAGTGACCGAGCGAGCGCTGCGGATTGCGCGTAGCTCTCACCAAAGGTCATGCGGTCATCGCGATAGACCGTGAATTCCTTGTCCGCGTGATTCAGCATGAAGCGAAAGTACGCGGCCATATTCTTCGGTGCAGAAGCGAAGCTTCGATACTCCGCGCCATCGATGGTAACGGTGCTCAACGCAAAGGGTGCGCCGTCCTGGGTTAGCTGAGTGACAGCTTCATCAATTTTTTGCAGTTCTTCGCTCATACTTTTTATAGGTTCCTGTACCTGCGGGGTAAATCAGCTCATCAGTATCCACCGATTCGCGCAAAACGATCCAGATGATAGTAGTAGTCACCCATCAAATGCTCCAGTACGCGGGCACGCTTCATGTATAAGCCGATGTCGTATTCATCCGTCATACCGACTCCGCCATGCATCTGTACGCCTTCATTACTGGCTAGTCTGGCCACTTCACTCAGCTTAGCCTTAGCGGCACTGGCCAAACGCGGGAGGTTTTCGTCATCTGCGTCCACGGCCTGCAGTGCTTTGAGGACGATGGAGCGCGCGAGCTCCAGCTCAGCAAACAAGTGTGCCGCGCGGTGCTGCAGCCCCTGAAAAGAGCCGATTACCTGACCAAATTGCTTACGCTCTCTAATATAGTCCATGGTCCGCTCAAAGGATTCGAGGGACAGACCCAATAACTCAGCTGAGAATCCGATGGCCGCAATATCCAGTGTGCGCTCAAGCGCTTCCCAGGCATCACCTTCACCACCCATGAGCGCATCAGATCCAACGCGGACGCCATCCAGCGTCACCGCGCCGCACTGACGGCTGTCGACCATGTCACAAGCTTCAATATGCAATCCAGACGCATCGGCCGGCACCAGAAATGCGCTAAGTCCTGCCGTGTCTCCAGAAACACCACTGCTTCGGGCAATAACGACAAAGGCATTGGCGCTTTTTGCATCCAGTACCATGCGCTTTTCGCCGGATAAGACAAAAGCATCGCCGTCTGACGAGGCTGTTGTAGACACTCCCGCGGGATCAAAAGCTCCGGACTCCTGCAGAGCCAGGGTCACTTGCTTCTCACCCGAGGCGATCGCCCCCAGCCAACTGACTTTTTGTTCTTCGGTGCCCAGACAGTTAATCGCCGTGGCGCCCACGAGCACACTTGCCTCAAGGGGCGAGGCACTGAGATGCCGTCCAGCCTGCTCCAACACCACGCCCAGACCGGTGTAGCCATAGCCCAAACCGCCATAGGCCTCGGGAACAGCGATGCCCGCCCAGCCCATATCAACCATTTCCTGCCAAACCGCAGGATCAAAACCAAGCTCATCACCTGAGTCCCGGAGGTCTCGCAAATGCGCCACAGTCGCCTTGCTTGCCAAAAATCCGGCAGCGGACTCTTTTAGCATCACCTGTTCTTCATTTAATACTAGTGTCATGACAACGAGACCTCAGGCGTCGGGTAGACCAAGCACGCGCTTGGCTACAATATTGAGTTGTACTTCCGAGGTGCCGCCCTCGATGGAATTGCCTTTTGAACGCAGAAAACTGCGGACGATTTCACCGCCGTCATACTGGTCACCCGACCAACCCAACGCAGCTTCACCCCCCACCGCCAGATTTAGCTCGTTGCGTCGCTTGTTCAGCTCAGTGCCGTAGTATTTAAAAATCGACGATGCTGGACCAAGCCCTTGGCCGGCCTTTACCTCATCGCCTACGCGCTCCATCGTAGCGCCGAATACCATGGTATCGAGCTGATGCTGAGCTATGTCCTGGCGCAGGATGCCGTTGCGTAGTCGACCTTCAGCATCGGCTCCCATTTGCTCCACTGCGGCTCTACCCAGAGACTTTCCTCCGGATGTACCGAAAGCAGAGATCATTTCTCGTTCGTGCGTGAGCAGGTACTTGGCGATTGTCCAACCCTGCCCTTCTTCGCCGACGAGGTTGCGCTTATCGGCGCGGGCATCGTCAAAGAACGTCTCACAAAACGGCGATGAGCCACTAATCAGTCGGATAGGCTTTACAGTCACGCCGGGCTGATCCATATCGAAGAGCACAAAACTGATGCCCTCGTGCTTGCTGCCGGAATTGTCCGTGCGCACCAGGCAAAAAATCCAGTCCGCCTTGTCTGCGTAGGACGTCCACACCTTCTGACCATTGATCACATAGTGATCGCCCTGATCGTCAGCGCGCGTTTGTAAGCTTGCCAGATCTGAGCCTGCGCCAGGTTCAGAGTAGCCTTGGCACCAGCGAATCTCTCCGCGGCAGATGCGCGGTAGATGCTCGAGCTTCTGATCCTCACTGCCAAACTTCAGCAGCGCTGGTCCAAGCATCGAAATGCCGAAAGAGTCCAGCGGGCGCCGGGCACCAATATTCGCCATTTCTTCCCTGAGAACTTTCACTTCTTCGGCAGAAAGACCGCCACCGCCATACTCCTTGGGCCAGTGGGGTACGGTCCAGCCACGCTCGGCCATGCGCTCGCACCATAACGGCTGCTCTGGGATGTCTACTTCGGGATTTCGCCCACCGTTATAGATGTCTTCAAAGCTGCTGACGGGTTGGCGCATGGATTCGGGGCAGTTGGCGTCTAGCCAATCCCGGGTTTCCTGACGAAAAGTATCAATCTCGGTCAAAGCGGAAGCCTCCTGAGGGTTAGGAATTCGAATATGAGGGGCATGGGCAGCCTGGGCCCGCGCCGCAAAAAACGGATTTGAACATACAGTATGTTTTGCTGTCACTCAAGTATTCTTCGCGATAAAGAAAAGGCGCCGGTGTACTCCGGCGCCTCAAGATGTCCGCAAAAAGTATCTTAGCGAACTACCAGTTCCACCCGGCGATTGCGCTCGCGTCCGTCGCGGCTGTCGTTACTGGCAATAGGGTTAGCTTCACCACGGCCCATTGCACGCAACTGATCCGCATCGACACCTTGAGATACCAGATAATCGACTGCCGCTTGCGCGCGACGCTCGGACAAGCCCTGGTTGTACTCTTCAGGGCCCGACGTATCGGTGTAACCAACAACATCCATCTTCACGCTGCTGTGTGACTTGATAACGGCCACCGCCGAATCCAGAGCCGCACGAGACTGAGCGTCCAAAGTGGCGCTGTCAAAGGCGAAGTTGAGGCGATCTACGGTGAGTACCACTTCATCCTTAATCGGACAGCCCGTGGAGTCCACCTGCACTCCCGATGGCGTGTTTGCGCACTGATCCATATAGTCAGCGACACCATCGCCATCACCATCCAAGGCGCAGCCACTCATGTCGACTTCCACGCCCGCGGGGGTATTGGCACAACGGTCTTTGTCGTCCATCACACCGTCGCCATCGCTGTCCACTGGCGCAGCGGCGGCGGCTACTGGTGCGGGCTCCTGCAAGTCACAAATAACAGCGGCACCGACGCCAGCGCCCACTACGACGCCACCGACTGCACCAGCCCCTCCGGCGGCCGCGCCCACGGCGCCGCCCACTACACTACTACCAACGATACAAGTCTCATACTCGCGCTGATCAACGGTACTACAGGCAGCAAGCACTGAGGCCGCAAGAAGCACTAGAAGCCGTGGTGAAAATCTCATGGTGATGTCCTTTCTTAACAATGTAGTCGACGTAAAATTCGTGAGAGGGTCGCCCTTGGCTCACGCCCAATCCCAGCGCCGGAGAGTACACCATTTGTGCGACGGGGCACATCTCACGAACTCAATGATTACCTCGGTGCTAGACTTCTTTGCCGCCGGCCGATTTGACGAGGATTTTTATGTATCAAACACTGGAAATAGAGCGTCAGGGGACGATAGCTCACCTTTGGCTGAATCGTCCTGAGAAGCTCAACCCCCTATCGCTCCTCACGCTGCAGGAGCTTATCCGCGCCGCAGAGGAGCTCAACCAGGACACCTCCCTGAAGGTCGTTATCATCGGCGGTCGCGGGCGCAGCTTTTCCGCTGGAGCCGATCTCACAGGGTTCCCGGCTGCGGGCGACGTCGGCGCGCGAGATGCCGCCGATGCTGGACGACGCATGGCAGACGCCATCGAGCAGCTCAACGCAATAACCATCGCGCGCATCCAGGGCTGGTGCATCGGTGGAGGACTGGTGCTGGCCGCCGCTTGTGACCTGCGTGTGGCGGCAAAGAATACGCGCTTCTCCATCCCCGAGGTCGACCTGGGCATCCCCCTGGCGTGGGGAGGCATCCCGAGACTTGTTCGAGAGATTGGTCCCGCGCTTACCAAGGAACTCGTCATGACCTGCCGGCCTTTTGATGCGAAAGAGGCCTTAAACGCGGGCTTCCTTAACAGAATAGTAGGCACAGACGAACTGGACGATGCTGTGGAAGAGCTAGCCGATGCCATTGCCGCGCGACCCACTTTCCCCGTGCAGGCGACAAAACGCCATGTCGACGCGGTGACAGCCAATCAGGTGGGCTTGTCCAGGTCCTGGGCTGACGCAGACAGCCTCCTCGCAGGCCTCGGCGACCCCGAGTGTCAAGAAGCGAGGGAGCGGTATCGGGAAGCAAAATCTAAACGTTAACCCTCAGCGGCCGCCAACCAGTTTGCGGTCCAGCATCACCTCAAGACGAAATACGATGCCCAGAACGCCCTCTCGCTTTTCTTCATACAGGTCTCTTCGCCAGTTGTAGCTCGGTTCAATTTCGTAGAACAAAAACTGACGGAAAAACTGTTTACGGTATAAGAACCCGAGCCGGTAGCTGGTCTCATAGTTTTGCGGCTGATCTCGGCCGCTCACGGCGACGAAGTATTCGATGGCACTGGGAAACTTTGCGTGATCATCCAGCCAGCGCCGGTAGGTAAACCCCGTGTTGTAGTCCCAAAACTCCTTATCCTCGCGATAGCGGACACGCCCGGCCCAACGCAACAAGCTCCTGTCATCCAGAATACGGTTCGCTTCAAAATTGGTGAGAGAGCGATAACCGTCCTCTGTATGGTATTGCAGGCGCTGGGTAAATCGCGCCCAACTGTTTTCGGAGAGAGGCTGCTGATAACGAAAACGCACGCCCGGCAATATGGCAGGGCCTGATCGCACGGATATAGTGGCATCAAGACGGGTACGACGACCGTCTCGAACATTTACACGCAGACCCACGTCATTCTCCTGACTGCGCTCCTCCTCAGTGAGAGTTTGCTCAGCCTCCTCGCCGGAAAACACCAGATCAACCCGTTCTGAAATTTTGGGGAGATCGACCTGCCCCCGGAGTCGCACCTTGAGATCATGACCATCCCGTTGATCCCAGTCATCGATGAATACCGTACGAACAAAGGACTCTGCGCGCTCCGCATCACGTACCGAAGCTCCAAAAAAGTCATCCATCCACTGGGCTAAGGCTTGGGTTCGGTTTGTGGCGTATTCGTGGCTTTTGTCGACCCAGTGTTTGCTCCCAGGGGTGATAGACCCCGCCACCGAGGTCTCCGTAAGCTCAGGATCATGGTTTGAGATTTGCTCCAACGCCATAGTAGTGCTCGAGGCAAAACTGAAAGACGCCAGGGCCGCAATACAAATATTTAAAGGTGCGCTTTTGGATTTTCTAGGCGACAAGCGAGGGACCTCACTTACTGTGAAGTGACAAACCATCATCGTCAATACCTAGTGTCATGTTCCTTAAAACCAGCCCTTCCTTGCAATGATACTCTAGCTACCCACATCAAAAACAGAGCGGCGAACGCCAGCAATGTCGGCTCCGTATCGCAATCTGTGAATCCCAAGCCAGGCTGGATTATCAACCTAAAGTCCCACGGCAGAATATAGGTGGTTTGGGAGACGGGGTTGACCTGCACCTCGGCAACTTCCGCGCCTACGATCGCGATCACCCCAGCAAGGACTGTACTTTCTTCGATTACAGCAAGTCCTGCCAACCCTTGCGTTCGATATTTTACAGCCTTCAAAAAAAACACGAGGTGGCATGGAGACTGTGACGAAACCTTACAAGTACCGAGGGCTAGTCCAGATCCTCCAACATAGCCCCCGCAGCCAACCGCCCCGACATCGCCGACATAGGTACCCCGGCGCCGGGGTGCACTGACCCACCGGCAAAGTACAGGCCCTTCACCTGACTGCGAGCGCCCGGTCTTGCAAAACTTGCCATGGGCCCATGGTTTGCGTGACCGTACAGCGCTCCCCCGCTCCCGGGAAAGCGTTCACTAAATCTCCGTGGGTCGGTCGCTACGCAGGACCCCTCGTCAAACTCCAGCTCGCAGCCGCATTCGCGGAGCAGCGCCAAGGCATTGCCTCGGAACTGCATCAGACTTTGGGGATCTCTAAAACGCCGATCTCCGTCAGCGGGTGCGTTGATCAATAACAGCAGGCGTTCGGGGCCCTGAGGAATGTTTCCACCAACACGATCCTGAGCACAGACGTACACCGTCGGGTATTCCGTGATCTGCCCCCGACCAAAGATAGCCGCAAACTCCTCGGGATAGTCCTCGGCAAAAAACACCGTGTGGTAATGCAGATCAAAACCCGAGACCTTGGCGAGCATACAAAATGTGATTGCCGACAAGGCACGCTGGGTATGCATCACCGCTTTGACACTCGGAACCACAGCCGCTCCGAGCATGCCTGTTCCCAGCGCAGAGATGTCACCGTTGTACACAAGCTGATCGGCGCGAAGCTCTCTGCCTTCTTCCGTGAGTACACCCACCGCACGATCGGCTTCCATCACGATTTCGCGAACGCCTTCGTCAAAGCAAAACTGCACACCTAAACCCACGGCTAGGTCTTTAAGCGCCACAGCGACGGCACGCATACCGCCGTCAACCAGCCACACGCCTTCCTGCTCTACATGCGCAATCAGCATTAACGTTGCCGGCGCCTTCATCGGAGAAGAGCCTACGTAGGTCGCATAGCGACCAAAGAGCTGTCTTAAGCGAGGGTCGTTAAAGTGATCACCCAATGCGGACCACAAGGTCGAGAACGGCGCCGTGCGCCACATTGCATCGAGATTGCCAAAGCCCACGCGACGTACCAGTTCGAGCATCCCTGGCCGAGACGATGCGATAAACGGTTCGCGTAAGGTTTCGTAGATATCAGCGCTTCGCTCACAGAAAGCCCTATAGCCCAATGCATCTTCTTTACCCGAGAATTCTTGTATCGCCTGCTCGGATCGATCGGTACTGGCATAAAGATCCAGAACACCACCCTGTCGCCATGCATGGCGCGCCAGCACGTCAGCTTTTTCCAAGCGCAGTCCCGCTTCCAGCGTTGATCCTGCGGTCTCAAAAAGCTCATCAAAAATCCAGCGCATGGTGAACACCGTCGGCCCTGCATCCACGCCCACTCCATTCACTGGTAGCTGGCGCATCTTGCCCCCAGGCTCCGCAGCGCGCTCGAGTACCGTCACCTTGCGTCCTGCCGCAGCGAGTTCGATGGCTGCCGCAAGCCCACCCACTCCCGCACCGATCACTAATGTCTGCCCGTTATTCACGCCGTCTGTGCCGCCCGCGCCTTAAAACGAATAGTCACCGCGCGCTGATGATAAATAATCAAGGTCAGACCGGTAATTAAAGGCACGGACCACAATGCTGGTGTCAGCGCGATCTCGGGCAGCATACGTACAGCCCCAAAGGCAAAAAATGCGGTATAAACTGATATGCCAGCGCCAACCAGCGATTTAATATGTTCCTTAATGCGATCGAGGGGCCGTGGATTTGGCTTGTAGAGAAACCATAGATTCGTCGCCACAGTGGCAAAACCCACCATAGAAATAGCGACCATCAAAAGCTGATTCAGCTGCCAGCCCCGCCAGGCACAGTTTGCCGACACGATGGTAAGCAGCACTTGCAGCAGGAGGTTGTGCCAGGCGCGATTAGCCTGATGGTCCCGACGGTTTTGAATGCACAGCCATCCGTGCCATGCCAGATTGATAGTCAGGGTCGCCAGATACAGCATCATCCATCCGAAGATTCCAGCGATGAGCGCAGGATCACCAAACTGTGGATGATCGACTAGATGCGGATGTGTAGCGACGGGGTCTGACAAAGTCGTGAGGGCAATACAGATTGCAACGCTGCCGGTAACCAACATCATCATCGTAAACAGTTTGCCGAAGCGCGCATGATTCACTCCGCCCTTTCGCCCTGCCACAGGCACCCAGAAACTCACTAGGCCAATGGCACCGGTGACGATATGTATGGCCACAAAAATTTCAAACAGCGTATGGGTCGACATCATCTCAAGGCCCCCCGATACTGCGCACTGTTATCTACACTGCCGAGATTATGAGCAAACAGGCCCATTACGTTCCTCCCCGACCGCATTCTCTTGCCGCACTGCCGGCGCTGATGCGGGTGCTTTGGAATGGTGATGGCAATCTCCTGGATCTTCTGCCCGCGGCGGCTTATCGCTTTCCTGTGGGCAATCTCGGGTACTCCCGACGTTCCACGGTGCTGTTTAACGACCCCGCACTCGTGCGCCACATTATGCGTGATCCCGATGGCATCTTTCCCAAGAGCGATCTTATGGTGAACGCCCTCGAGCATCTCATCGGTGAATCGATCTTTGTCACCGACGGCGAAAAGTGGCGTCGCCAACGCGCGATGATTGACCCCGCCTTTTCGCATATGCGCATTAGTCTTGCCTTTAGGGCGATGCAGGCAGCGGTCAACGATTATGTGCACACCCTCGAAGCGAGTGCCAACAGTGGCGAGCCGCTTTCTCTGGATCTGGCTATGAGTCAGCTCACCGCAGACATTATCTGTCGCACGGTGTTCTCTACCTCTTTGGATTCGCAGGTGGCTTTTGATGTGTTTGAGGATTTTACGGTCTTTGAACGCTCCGTCGCTCAAGTCGATATCAAGCGGCTGATCTTTGAGCCCGCCTGGACCAAAGCCCCCCAGCCTCAAGTGGTGCTTGATGCCTGCACCCGTATTCGAGGCCATCTGGCAACGCTCATCGATACCCATCTTGCCCCCGACGCCGACTTTAACGATATCGCCAGTGCCGTGATCGCAGCGCGGGACAGCGACACTCAGAAGCCTTTCACCAAGGATGAGCTTATCGACCAACTCGGTGTCTTCTTTCTTGCGGGGCACGAAACCACCGCCAGCGTGCTGACCTGGCTGTTTTTTATCTGCGCGCAGCAACCGACCCTCGTCGCAAAAATGCGCGAAGAGATTGATCGCGTGGTAGCGAGTGACGGAGCCAATGACAGTGAAATCACCTTTGAGCACATGCGCCAACTGCCGCTGCTCAAAGCGGTGTTTCGCGAAGCGCTGCGTTTGTACCCCCCCATCACCTTTATGCCCCGGGTGGCCATGGAGGACACAACGGTGGGGCCACGAAAGTTGCCCAAGGGTGCACTGGTAATGATTTCGCCCTGGACCTTGCACCGACATGGGGACTACTGGGAAGACCCTCATGCTTTTAAGCCCGAGCGATTCCTGCAGGAAAACGAAAGCGCGCTCACCGAAGGCGCCTATATACCCTTTGGACAGGGCCCGCACACCTGCGTAGGCGCGGGTTTTGCACAAACCGAAAGCCTCTTGATCATTGCCGAGCTGCTGCGACGCTTTGACTTTGAAGCCCTGAACTCCCATCGCGTACGCCCCGCCGCGCGTCTCACCACGCGCCCCAGAGAACAAATATTCTGTCGCGTTACCCGCCGGGGTGCTTCTTAAGCTCATCGCCCCAACCACGATCATCCTCAATCTCCAAACCAGGCGATATCGCGCTGGGTGGCCTCGCCCAGAGAAAGATCACTTGTCATAGCAGGCCAGAGAATCTCCCAGGACATCGGCGTCATCAGTAAGAACGGCAGAGGGTCATGCCCCGCCCAGATGACATCCCGCGCCGCGAGCATCTCTTTAAAGCGTCGGACAAATTCGCGAGGCTTGAAGATCGCCGCGTAGGTTTCGGTAAGCGTGGAGTACGCCCACTGAAAGCGCGTCTTTGAGGACAGCTCGATGCTCGAGGCACTTTCCGGGGAAAGCAATGCCTGACCCAAAGAGGCAAGGTCGAAAAAGTGCACGCCACTCGTCGCCCTTGGATTGCACTCAATCGCGCGAGCTATGCCGGACTCGTCGATAATAAAATCAAAGGCTAAAAACCCGCTGTAATCACTATCGCTCAAAAAGTCACTCACCCACTGCTGCGCTGCCGCAGCGTCATCCACGCGCTCAAAACAGATGGCGACCGTCCCGGCAAATACGCGGCCTCGATAAAACACCGTCGCGACTTCCCGGCCCTCACTAACCACCGAGAGCGAACTGATTAAGTCGCCCTCTAAATGGGTTTGCACCAGGCCTTCTTCACTGCTTGACTGCAGCGACTCGCCGGCTTTGGCAAATCGCAAACCGATGCCGGAGCAGCTGTGCACGGGCTTTTCTACATAGTCACGGTTTTGAGCGAGCTCCCTGGCACCCGATTCATTGGCGGTGAAGGTTTCAGGGACCGGCAATCCCTTGCGCGCCGCCAGGGCAATGAAGTCGCGCTTGTGATGCAGCTCCGCCAGTTGAGCCAAAGGAGCAGCCCAAAGCCGTGTCCTCGCCGGCAGCTTGTCGGCGAGCTGGGCCACGTGCAGAGCCTCTTCCGAAATAGGAATAACCAGATCCACCGACTCTTGCTCGACAATATTTAGCAAGTCTTGAAGGTATTGGGATAGTGAATCGTTGGGCGCTGTGACCCGAAAAGACTTTTCAACGTCCCGCGAGGGTTTGCAGACATGCCACCGGAACGGATCCGCAACCAGCACACGACAGCCCGCCGCTCGGCAGGCTCGAACGATTGCCAGCGCTTTGGGCAAGCGTCCCAGCGTCAGTAGAACGGTCGTCATCAACGGATATCAATTAGCATTAAGCTAATTTCATGCTTACGCCAATGGATGTCAATTTTCTTTGACCCCAAGGGCCGCGTAGCCGCGCACTTAAGGAACACAGTGAATCCTGAATCGCGTAAAATCGGCGTTTTGCCGGCTACCACCTCATGAGTGACAAACTCAGCAAACCTGATCGCGCCCTACTCCAACAGTGGCTCACAGAAGCCCGAGTCGAGTACAGCGAGTGCGGCGAATGCCAGGGCCTCCATTTGGCGGCACTGAAGAGCATCGAAGGTGTTATCGACAGTCGCTTGTTCCTGGAGCGCTATGGATTACTGCTTACGACGGAACTGGAGATACGGCCCATGGCATTGCTGCCCATGGCTGCTGATCTCGGCCGTATCAATATGGACTACCCTATCCTCAAGATATTTTTGGATGTCGTAGATGACGCGACACCCCAACTGGTGATTGCGGGCGTGCTGCAAGCTCAGGCGGGCCTGACACTGGAACAAACGGCACAATTTCTATCGAGCTGTATGGATGCCACGCGGCAACTTGCGGCCGAGTGCCTTCAACTCGACTACCTGTTTGCCGAGGGAGAGGGACGACCAAACACCGCCAAGAAATCACTGCACTAACGACCGTTATGGCCTTGCTTCCCTGGCTGATCAGCAGCATCGGTGCTCCAGCGGTTTTTATTGCCTGACAGAAAAAAGGGCGCCCAAGGGCGCCCTTTACTGAATCACTTCAGGATCAACCGGCTGCAGAATAAGCGCTGCACCATCCCGTCGCTTTCACCTGATTGCCGGTGAAGAGCGGACATCCACCCCAGTCGTTGTCGCCGCCTTGAAACAACACACAGTTCGAGCATTGCTGTCCGGCGCTATAGCGAGCGTTTTCGACGGTAGTGGCATCATGCCGGTATCCCAAACCTGCTGCCTGGGGCCCGTTTTCGTCAAGCTGCGCCATGGCGTCCGTCGCTATAGTCGCACTCTCAGTGGCCGCTTCTTGCATGCTCTCCGCCGCATCGTCAGCCATTGCCTCTGCCGTGTCCGAGGCCTCTTCCATGGCTTCTTCAGCACTGTCCGCTGCACTCTTCCCTACACTCTCCAAAGCGTCCTCGGCACCGTCCATTGCCGACTCGGCCATCGCTTCGGCTTCTTTCGCCATATCTTTCATGGCAGGCTCGGCCTTATCCATGACCGGTGCAGCGGGCGTCGCACTCTCATCGCTGCCACAGGCCTGCAGACCCAGGATCGGCAAAGCCACCGCCGTCATACCCATCATCTCCAATACTCTTCGACGGCCGGGTAAGGTTCCTTCAGCACCACTTTGTTGCTCAATCTGCTGCTCTGTGCGTTGCTCTTTCATGGTGGTTGCTCCTCTGCTTGAGAAATTTATCCGCAACTTTGCATCATCCCGCTCGTCGCTTCATGTCACACTACCGCTATTGGACTCATAGGTACAAACTTGCTGCCTCAAATGAGTATGGCTTACTTTGCGACTTTTGCGCGGTAGATGCTTAAACATTGCGCCCATTCTTGACTGCCCAGATCACTCGTTGACTCTTCGTTGAAACAGACCCCTAACTTGCCGATTAGCGAAATCCTTGGGGATATTCGCAATCATCTGAGCCACGAGCACAACCTTGTTCTCGAAGCGCCCACCGGCGCGGGTAAAACAACCATCGTGCCTCTTGCCCTGCTCGATGAGCCGTGGCTGCACAATCGCAAAATCATCATGCTCCAACCCCGACGTCTCGCCGCTAAAAACGCGGCGCTGCGTATGTCAGCAATTATGGATGAACCCATCGGTGGCACCGTCGGCTATCGAATGCGTCTGGACACCAAGATCACCGCTGCGACGCGCATCGAAGTGGTTACCGAAGGCATTCTTCTCGCGATGCTCCGAGAGGATCCGTCCTTGAGTGACGTCGGGCTCCTGATCTTTGACGAGTTTCACGAACGCTCGCTGGATGCTGACCTGGGGCTCACCTTGGCGCTTAGCGCACGCGCAACCTTCGAGCAAAGCACGCCCCTGCGCATCATGCTGATGTCCGCAACTCTGGGAACCGCAGAACTCGAAAGCTTGTTGCAAACTCAGGCGATACGCAGCGAAGGCAGATTGTTTCCGGTCTCGGAACAGTATGCCGGAGCCAGCAAACCCAGAGAGCGCATCGCTGAGCGAGTGAGCTCCGTTGTTCACAAAGCACTGTCGGAAAACCCCGACAGTAGTCTGCTGGTCTTCTTACCCGGGCAGGGTGAAATTCGTCAGCTCAAGGATCAGCTGGAGCTACCGTCAAGCGTCAGTGTCCACCCCCTCTATGGTGAGCTGAGCATTCAGGAACAACAGCGGGCGATCGAACCTAGCCCTGCGGGAGAACGCAAAGTCGTACTGGCAACGAATATCGCCGAAACCAGTCTCACTATCGATGGCGTCGATGTCGTTATCGACTCAGGACTCGAGCGCAAACCACAGTTTGATCCCAATACGGGAATGAGCCGATTGGCTACGGTAAAAATATCCCAGGCTTCCAGCGTCCAACGCAAAGGGCGGGCAGGCAGACTGCGTCCGGGCACTTGCTACCGACTGTGGACAGAGTCGCAGCAACAACTGCTGAACGCGCAGGACGATCCCGAAATTCTCAGCGCCGACCTCACGGCGTTAGCGCTGCAGCTTTTTGCCTTTGGCGTTTACGATCCGCAAGAGCTCGTCTGGCTTACCGCACCACCGGTAGGGCCCTATCAACAGGCGGTCGCGCTGCTTCTGGAACTCGCGGCCATTCGCCACACCGATTCTGGCCTTCGCCTGACACCCCACGGCGCTGCCATGGCAAAAATCGCGGCGCATCCCCGTCTGGCCCACATGCTCATCATGGGCCAATCTGTGGGAGCTGTGGAAACCGCTGCAAAACTTGCTGCGGTGTTGTCTGATCGTGACCCCGTGAGTCGCGAGTCCGTCGACATGCGAACACGGCTGGAGTATCTCAGCGACGAAGTCCCCTGCCCCAGCGCATTTCGTGGCTGGCAAAAAAGAACCCTGCAACTAGCCAGGCAGTTCTCACGGCAGGCCCCTCGAGATGTACCTGCTCGCGTACCGCGACCCAAGCCGGATCAGCTCTGTGGCTTTTTGCTTGCCAGTGCCTACCCGGATCGCATTGCACGTCAGCGTCATTCTGGCGGCTATCAACTCGCCAATGGTCGCAGTTGCCAGTTTGATTCACCCAAGGCGCTGGGCGGTTCCAAGTGGCTGGCAGTCGCCGAAGTCGGCGGCATGTCCGGGCGTAAAGGCGACATGATTCGCTCGGCAGCACCGCTGGATCCCGCGCTGTTTGATACGCTGCTACAAGAGCAGCTGTCAGAAGAGACTCTCGTAGACTGGGATAGCAAAAGCGGACGATTCATCGCAGAGCGCCAAGTCAAGGTGGGCGCCTTGTCACTGCATCGAGAGCGACTCACTGATGTTTCCGACGAAGCGCGTACCGAAAAGCTGATCCGGCTTACCCGGGACGCCGGGTTAGCTAATCTGCCGTGGTCCGAGCAATCCAATGCACTCCTTAGCAAAGTCCGGCTGATGTCGCAGTTAGAGTCTGGCTGGCCAGCGCTTGATATACCCGAACTCACAAAAACTCTCGACCATTGGCTCGCTCCGTACCTGCTTACGGTAAAGAAGCTGTCGGACCTAAAAAACATCGACCTGTTCTCTGCACTGCAGTCGCAACTTTCCTGGGACCAACAACAGAGACTGAAAACAGAACTGCCGGAGCGTTTCGCGGTGCCGTCAGGCTCGCAGATAAAAATAAACTACGGCGAAGACCCGCCCACGCTGCCGGTGAAGCTGCAGGAGATGTTTGGCTGCCAACAAACGCCCAGTGTTGCTTCCGGACGCATAGCACTCGTTGTGCACTTGCTCTCGCCGGCGGGGCGACCACTGCAGATCACACAGGATCTTCCAGGTTTCTGGCAAAGCAGCTACGAGGCCGTAAAAAAGGAAATGCGAGGGCGTTACCCAAAACATCCCTGGCCCGACGACCCCGCCAATGCGGAACCAACGCGGTACACCAAACATCGCAAAACTCCGAAGAAGCTCTAAGACTCGCAAACCCCGTTCTGAGTGGCTAGGCTAGGAGTCAACGCTGAATTCACCTAAGCTGTTTTAGAACTCTCGCCATGAAACAAAAGTCACTGCCACTAGTTATCGTACTCGCCTTAGTCACCTGGCTGTGGAACGAGTATGGCGCCCAAACGTTTTCGTCGACTAACTCCTCGACAGCGGTGGCCAGCAGCGACAGCGTCCTCGAAGCTGCATTTCAGAACCGTCAAAGCGATTTGCAGGTGCGTGGAAGCGGCACCGTAATACACGTTCTCCCCGACGACACTAAAGGGAGTCAACATCAGCGCTTTCTGCTAGAGCTGGACTCAGGTCTCACTCTGTTGGTCGCACACAATATCGATCTGGCACCCCGCATCCCCCAACTCAGAAAAGGCGATCGTGTTGGCTTTAATGGTGAATACGAGTGGACCGAAAAAGGCGGAGTGATGCATTGGACGCACCACGACCCTGGTGGCAGGCACGAAGATGGTTGGCTGGAACGCGCTGGCAAGCGCTACGACTAGAATTCAAAGCCCCTACCGCTGCATGAAGACCTCGACCATTCTTTTAAGCAACAGAGGAACACCGAACTGTGACAACTGAAATTCTTAAAGGCCAGGTAGCCCTGGTAACCGGTGGCGGCCGTGGCATTGGTAAGGTCATCGCTGAAGCATTCGCAGCGCAAGGTGCAGCCGTTGCAGTACTCGGGCGATCGCTAAACTCCCTTGAGCAAACGGTAGAGAAAATCACCGCGGCTGGCGGAGTAGCCATGGCCAGGTCATGCGATGTAGCCAACGCCGGGGACATCGCCCATGCCTTAGCAGAGATTAAGGATGCCTATGGCCCACCCAACATCTTGATCAACAATGCGGGTATAGGTGGCGCATCAGGGCCTCTATGGCAGTGTGACCCGGACGAATGGTGGTCTGTGATGGAAGTCAATCTTAAGGGGCCATTCCTGATGATGCATGCTGTGCTGCAAGATATGGTGACTGCGGGTCGCGGTTGCGTCATTAATGTGGGGTCCTATGTCGGTGTTAACCCCACAGGATGGGCTTCTGCGTATTCAACATCCAAGGCCGCACTCATGCGATTGTCGGACTGTACAGCAGACAGTCTCGGCGATTCAGGCGTTTCTGTTTTCACCATCAGTCCGGGGTTTGTTTGGACGGACATGACCAAGGAGCTGGACTCAAAAATTCGGGAGTCTGATCCTGAATACAATTCGGGAGTCTGATCCTGAATACGAAGGCGGATGAAGCCTGGATTTTTCCCGCAGAAGATGCCGCAAAACTATGCCTTCGTCTCGCCGGGGGAGACGCCGACCGGCTGAGCGGCCGCATGATTCACGTGCGCGATGATCTGGACGCGCTCATTGAACGCGCCGATGAGATCATCGACCAAGACGGTTACGCACTGCGACTTACTATGGCGCTGGATGACCTTTAGCCAACCCTCTCGCTAACGTCGCAGCCCTACGCAAAAGCGATGCTATCGAGGTTTAAACACCCATTTTCATGGCTAAGTGTTTGATCAACTCGCCCATTTGATCACTGGGACTAAACTCCACCGATTCATAGTCCTCATCAACGCTCACCGTGTGGCCCGGGGGCCAGTAGTAGACCTCACCCGCGTGCACTGTCTCTTCCTGACCATCAGCGTAGCGCACATTGATAGAGCCTTTGAGCACTGTTCCCCAGTGGGGGCACTGACACATATCACCGGGTAAGCCTTCGAGCAGCGGCGTGGCATCGGCGCCCTTCGGGAATCGTATGCGGGCGACGTTAAAGCCTCCCCAATCCTCAGCCTGAATACACACACCTCCGGCATCGAGGCACGTGGGAAGCTCTTCTCTAACCGTTTTCATAGCCCTCTCTTGTTAACCTTATTATCGAGACTGCCGCGACGCGGCACATAACTGCCTATCAACAAGTTAGTACATTAGCGGGCAAAGTCTAACTCTGCGTCGCAAAGGACTCCAAGGCAGCGCGGGCTATGGGCTCGCCCCACTCCTGCACAAAGTGTCCGCCGCCCTCAATCATCATTGCGGGGGGACAGCCGTTAATCAAAGCGCGCAAACTCTCCATCACCGCCGGCCCGAGCACAGGATCAGCATCACCCACGGCCATAAAACTCTTACCTGTCCATTCCTTGGACCAGAACTGAGCCGCCTCCAGGCTTACCTCGACACCCTCCATATCCGGAGAGACCGGCACCAATGCCGGAAACATCTGCGCTCCTGCCTTGTACTCGGGTCCCGGAAACGGCGCGTCGTAGGCCGCTATCTCTGCGTCGGTCAAATGGGGCGTGCCTCGCGCAATAAGCTCCCCTATGGGTAAGTCCGGGGTACTCAGCGCATAGTTCTTCCAGGCGAGGAATCCATCGCTGGGCGACTTGCCCACGCCCAAACCGGTGTTCATCACCAGCAGCCGCGACAGGCGAGGTTTAAAGTTGGCATCTACTGGTAGGGTCAGACCCAGAAGACCGCCCCAATCCTGCACAACCAGTGTGATGTTACGAAGATCGAGTCGCTCTACCAGTGCCAATAAATAATCGCGATGAAAATTAAACGTATAGTCGGATTGTTCTATGGGCTTATCGGATCGACCAAAGCCCAGTAGGTCTGGCGCGATCACTCGTGCGCCGGACTCCAAAAACACAGGCATCATTCGTCGATACAAATACGACCAACTCGGTTCACCGTGCAGACAGAGAAACACCTCATCTGCATCCGAGGGTCCGGCATCTATCCACGCGATGCGCAAACCCTCGTAGCCCGGCAGATCGTCTGCATAGGAAACGGGATAATCAAAATCAGGAATGCTCGCAAAACGCTCGTCGGGCGTGCGTAGGGCTTTGATGGATTTTGTTTGTGACATAAGTGACCCTTCTTAGTTGTATTAGCTCAATCACAGCAAACAGATCGATTCCTACTATAGACCACCTGGCATTTTGTGCCGCGAGCGAATTGCTAGCAATCGCGAGGGGACAGAAGATCTTGGGAGCACTTTCTTGTGCCTCGCTGTCTTGAGAGCCGGTATGGCCTCTGGCCTTACGCTGTGGCTTAGGCTAGCGTTACGGCTGACTCTTCGAATACAGGAAACGTCGAGATGATCAAAGCAAGACTGCGCTACATTGCTACCGCACTGCTAATCACTACATCATCTGCGGGTATTGCCGCGGACAAGGATGCACTTAAAGCTCAAATCATTAGCTCTGTAGATCGCCAGGCAGGTTCGCTCACCGCTCTCAGTGACGAGATCTGGGGGCATGCCGAGATCGCCTTTAAGGAGACTCAGTCAGCCGCTGCGCTCATCAAACATGCAGAGGAGCATGGTTTTCGCGTGGAAACCGGCATTGGAGAAATTCCCACGGCGTTTGTCGCTGAGTTTGGCAGCGGCAAACCGGTGATCGGGATCATGGGAGAGTTCGACGCCCTCCCCGGTTTGTCCCAGGCATCGGTGCCTACCCGCTCGCCGCTTGTTGAAGGTGCTCCCGGGCACGGCTGTGGTCACAATGTTTTTGGTGCTGCGTCGCTGGGCGCCGCCATCGCGGTAAAGGAGCAGATTGAGGCTGGCGAGATTTCCGGCACGATTCGTTACTACGGCACACCCGCCGAAGAGAAATTCTTTGGCAAGCTCTGGATGATCCGCGCCGGTGCCTTCGATGGCGTTGACGTCATGATGGACTGGCATCCGGGAGACAACATCGAAGCGAGCGCACAGAGTACACAGTCTCTGGTGGACTTTTTGGTGGAGTTTGACGGTCAGTCAGCACACGCGGCGGGGGACCCATGGAATGGCCGCTCCGCTAGCGATGCTCTTGAGCTCTACGCCCACGGCATCAATGCCTATCGCGAGCATATCGAGCCTACCGTGCGGATTCACTATCACATCATGGACGCGGGCAAGGTCGTGAACGTAGTACCGGACTATTCCAAGATATGGGTGCGGGTGAGAGATCGCAGCCGCGAAGGAATGACGCCGGTGTATGAGCGAGTCAAAGAGATGGCCGAGGGTGCCGCAATCCTCGCCGACGTTGGTTACAAGGTGACGCTGATTTCGGGCGTGCACGAAATACTCGTGAATCGCACGGGTGGTGCCACACTCCAAGCGAACCTCGAAACACTCGGCTCCATTAGCTACACGGCGGAAGAAGAGCGCTATGCCAAGGCAATTCAGGAGGCCACAGAAAAACCCCAGGTGGGAATGGACGCAGAAGTAAAACCTTTTAGAGAGACCGAGAAAAACCCGCCAGGAGGATCCACTGACGTCGGCGACGTCAGCTTTGTGGTGCCCACGATCAGCCTCAGCGCACCCATTGCTCCCAAAGATGTGCCCTGGCATTCCTGGGCGGTGGTTGCGACAGGCGGCATGTCCATTGGCCACAAAGGTCTCGTATATGCCTCAAAGGCGCTGGCAATGACTATGATCGATCTTTACGAAGATCCCGATCTCATTGAGGCCATCAAGGAAGAGTTTAAAGAACGCAAAGGCGACTATGAGTACGAGGGCATCTTGCCGCCAGGCCCTCCGCCGCTGGATTTTAAACAGTAAGCGCTATTCCGAGTCCGGAAATCTGACTAACGCTTTCGATAGGGTATCTGGCAATAGCTGATACCCCGGCGGGGCTCGGCCTGCAACTTGGTTAGAAACAGTGCTACCGAATTTGTCGACAGATTAATGTTGGCAGACGGCCCGATAAAAACATGGTCCAGGTCGATACCCCCGGACTCACGGGCTGTGAGCTCAAAAAGGTAGTAAGGCACCAGCATGGCATCGCCTTCGCGAAAGTGCACGGGCATCCCACGAGTGGGCGTGATTAGTGGCGAAACGATGCGCCACTCCTGCTCCTCTTCAAAGGAGGGATGCTTTAACAGCGCGGCGATGCGCAGGAGATCGCCCTCTATCTCCTCAAATACCGGGGCCCAGCCATCATCACTCTCACTCTGCGGTCGCGCGGCCGCCAGCACCTCGACGCCATCAACAATCTGCTCGATAAGCGCGGCCTGAAACGCCGAATCATACTGACAGGCCGCCACCTGAAAAGCCTGACGCCTGGCACACTCATGCACGTGCTCGGGATTGAACCCCAGACTTACGCCTTTGCTGTGATTGCTATAGCCCCGCCACTGGCTCAACAGGTTACCGTTGACCCGAAAGGAAGCCCCAAAGAGCATCGGGCCGTTGGCGATCCGATGGGAAAGCCATTCAAGTAACTTATTGAGCAATACCGGGTCGTCGGCACCGCTGTTGATGCGCTCAGTGATATGTTTCTGCAGCAGGCTCAGCGTATGTCGAAGCTCCGCCGAATCGTTCATGTAACGAACATCACTGGCCCTCAGCGCACCACTCTCGACAATACCCATGAGGCCCGAGAGTGATGTGTAGTGATAAAGCGTTTTATCGGGCACCTGCGCAAACAGGCGCTGGGTAATAGCGTCAATCACATGCCTTTAGCAATACCGTGATCGTCATTCCCGGGAACCTCTGCATACCAGTCGGTCATGTCGTCGTACATTTCGCCCTTGATCAGATGCCAGGGTGAACGGTGATAGATCTTAATATCATGAAAAGGATCCGTGAGGATCTTGGTGGCCCAGACCAGACCCGACTGCACACCCATAAGAAAAAACAGATGCACGGTTCGGAATACTACGGCGCCCAAGCCGGTAAAGAGCCAGAGTATTGCCGTCGTGTAGAGGAGACCCTGTTCGACTTGCGCCGCATTAAGTAGGCCAAAGAAGCTCGGATTGACCAAGAGCACAACCGGCACCGCCACCCAGATGCTCAACAAGACCACCTTGCGGCGCAGGTTGTAACCCACCTTCACGCTCTCTTTGTACTCGTGGCTGACGTCGTTAACCTGATCAAAGTCTTTGGGTTCGAAGTAAAAGTGTCCAATTTGACGCAGGACCATCGCCAGAAGCCAGCCGACCATGACTGCCGCTACTGGATCAACAAAAATCAGGTAGTAGCTCGCCACAAAGCAGCTGGCACTCAGCAAGTGTAAAAACTGGTTCACTCGATTGTGATGATAGAAACGATGGTCGTCCCATCGCTGCTTATGTAATTCTTCTCTGAACTTCATGGTCTAGCCTCCGGTGTACCGATAAAAATAGTTAAGCTTCGACGAGAGTCTCGGCGGGTTCTTTCGATGTATGAGCGTTTTGTGCAACCCTGGAAAAGAGCGCCTCGCCCATGCGAATCTGTTTTCCCACCTGCAGCTCCTCGTTGAACATGTGGTCATTAGTAGCAAACACGATGATGGTCGAGCCGTGTTGAAAGAACCCCATCTCGTCTCCTTTGGCATAGCTGCTCGACTTAACCAGATGTTCGGAACTGGCTCCGCGGACATCCACTCCCTCCGGCAGACTGTGCAGGCGAATGCTCGCGACCAATATTGCCGCGACGGCGACCAAACAAACCCCACTCTTCGGATCGGCTAACTGCAGATCCAAAATCGCCCGTTCGTTCTTGCAGTAGAGGTTCTCGATGCGCCGCAAGGAAATGGGATTCACATTCCAGGTATCGCCCGAGAGATAGGTAACCCTGTCTACACGACAATCCAGCGGCGCGTGGAAGCGGTGATACATGCTGGACTTAAGTCTCAGTGTTACGAAGCGACCATTGCGATACTTGTCTTGCAAGTCCTGACAAGGAATCAGGTCCGCTAATTCGTAGGGAAACCCTTTGGCCTGATAGAGCGTCGTACCTTCAATTTGTCCAAACTCTCCCACAATCGCATCGCAAGGACTGATACTCACTGTAGGATCCACATCGATAGGTCTGACGCCAGGTTTCAACTGACGGGTAAAACACTCCCCCAGACTGAGAAAATCTGACTGGGTGGCCTCCTCTAACTTCAGATCATCAGCAAACAGTTGCCAAAGCTTGATAGAAACGCGAGTCAGCCAGCGGCTCTCGATACTGCTATACCAACCCATAAACCGTGTCGCCAGACGCCGGGGAATACGGTTAGTGAGCAGGAAGTTAAGTTGCTCCTGCTGACTCAGGCTGCGCAGCGCCATGGACATACTCAGGCGACGGAGCGATGTTCTATGAGACAAGCAGGCGCAGGAAGCCCCAGATCCTGTACAAAGCGACTCATGATGTCATCGGCGCTGTACTCTCCCGCCCGGGCTCGAGCGTTCCGACTCATCTGTGTGCGCTCATCCGGCCAGGAAAAGTAATCGATAACCGATCGAGCCATCGCGCTGGGGTCGTCTACCAGATAGCCGGATCTACCATGCTCAATAATGTCTCTCGGCCCTTTGCAGTCATAGGCCACGGCTGGCATGCCGTAGACGAAGGACTCAAGCAGCACGTTGCCAAAAGTGTCGAAGCGTGAGGGGAACACAAAGAGATCCAAGCCTGCATATAAACTGGCGAGGCGCCGCTTATCAACCCAGCCCAGGAAAAGCGCATCGGGTAGCGCCTCCTTGAGGGCCTGTTCGTCGGGTCCCGATCCTGCAATTACCAATCGCAAGTCGGGCAGGCGCTCCCGCGCTTCGGCCAGCATCTCCGGAAGATCAAACAATCCCTTCTCGCCACTTAAGCGGCAGGCCACAAACAACACCGGGGTATCCTCACTCGCGTCAGGGAATAGATCGTGTTTGGACACAGGGGTGATGTCAGCAATTGGCTCTGGCGCATGATGGGCAGTCATGAAGAGCTTCTCTGGCGCAAGCTGCATCTCTTGCCCAGCCAGCCAGTCTCTATGCTCGGTGTTTAGAACAAAGACGCCGTCAAACTGGTTGTAAAGAAGCCTTAAGAGTCGACGTACTCGGTCGCGCTCATGACGCGTCGCGTTAGTAGTGGACTTGATGTACTCAATCCAGTCGGTGTGCATAAAGAAGTGACAGGGCACATTGAATTTGAACTTAAGAAACAACGCCACCAAGACCATGGGCCCTTCGGTCGAACAGGCGACTCGGTCGTATCCACCCTCATAAAACTTTCGGGCGACCTCCATGAGGTCCGGTATTCTCAAACGCTGCTCCCCGGAATCGGGCAAGGTGAAGGACGCAAGGGGTCGGGTAACATGCAGATGCGGTTGCGCTTCGGCCGACTCGTGGCAAATGAGAAAGTCGATGGCGATATCGTGCTTTTGTATGTGTTGAAGCTTTCCGCCCAGAGAGTTAGACACCCCATTTTTGTCGAACAAGGTATCGGTCAGGTACAGAACACGATGATCGTGCTCATTGCTTCCGGTATGTGAGGCAAAGCTATTGAGAAAGTCGCGATTCTTGTAGAGCGCCCGGGTACTGGCGACGGAGGCGCCGGCAAGCACCAGGGAGATCATAAATGGGAACGCCACCTTATCGATAAGCTCCCGGACGTGCTTCTCACCCAGGCTGGGGTACGCTCCGCCACCGCCAAATATGAGCGCTGATAACTGGCTGGGTAGCTCAAATTTCCTGGTGAGCTCTTCCGTAGACAGGCTACTCATCAATCCGGTTTCACGGAGCAGATCGGAGCTCTGCACTTTTTCTAACATCAGGCGATTGAGCTCCGTAAAGAGCTCAGCAATGCACTCATTAACCGTCTTGGTGAAGGACTCTGGTGAACCGGAACGTGCCTCGGCGATGGTCTCGAGATGGCGGACACAGAATCGGTATTTCTTTGGAACCTTCCACTTCAACATCTTGTTGGGCTTCTTGCCCTGCAGCGCGTCGTGCACAAATTCAAAGAACTTTTTGCTGTGCTTATGTTTCTGCAGCTCGAGCAAAAGGTTGCTGATCGCAAAGCAGGCAAACTTATCGTAAGCCTCGCCACGGTGTAGCAGGATCCTTAACAAACCCGGGTCTTCAATTTTAGTTGCGACTTGCGCAAAAAAGTCGAGCAACGCGATGTTCAATTTCTGATTCTCGCCCACACTGCCGTAGGGAGAGACGCGGCCTTCACGAAGTGCTTCGAGCGCCAGATCTGACGCTTTCTCGCTTTTCAGCCGTTCTTGCAAATTCGGGATCATCAGCAGTGATCCACACTGCCCTGCGTAAAGGCCCATATGATCATCCGAACCACCAGTCAGCACCTTGGGTTTATCCGGGTCAACTCCAAACTCTTCAGGATTCAAACCGTGCTTGTTGGCATATTCCTTAACCTTTGCTGGAGTCAGACTTTGCAACCAGTTCAGGGTAAGTGTCGACTGCCACAAATCCCGTTGGCCATTGAGCACTTCAAAACGCTGAAACATCACCGCTAACTTCTCAAACAGAGCGATATCGAGTTTTTCGTTGGTGGTGTAAAAGTAAAGCGGATGCGGCAGAACCAGCGGGATGTTTTGCGCGGCGGCATAGCGTAGGAACTCAAAGATGTCTTCACGCTTTTCGTTGAGGATGTTTTCCTGTGCTCGAGAAAACCCGTAGGCTAAAACGTGACAGTAGAGGTCAAACTCCTCGAAGTGGCAGGTGAACTCACATCCCGTCAGAACGTCTTCACCCTTCTCCTGCAGATCCCAGCAAGATCGCGCATTATTGTGGTTTGTCACTGTCACAACGTCACTGCCATTGCGTCTGAGACACTTCACGAGGTCACTGGTCTTCAACCAGGTCTCTGGAAGACCAAGAATCCTCCCCCAAAGCTCGTCAGGCTTATCGCTGTTTTTGTCGTGACAATGAAGGTCGACGCGCAGACAGTTCGAGGAAGAAAACCGTTGCGCCTCTTTCTGTAAGAAGTCATCAAACTCCTGCGCCAAGGAGGCCCGAAACTCACCAGGACGCGGTGTTCGTGGAAACGCGGTTACAGTCATGAGCTCTCCTCCAGGCGGCTATCGCCGATGATTGAAGTAGTCGGTCGTTTACTCCGGAAAAGCGGGAAGCGGGCGCGCAGCATTTCCGAAATGAGCTGGCTTCGAATACTGGCATCGGTGAGAGTGTCGCTCTGCCACCACCAACCATCGTCCAGCATACGAAGACAAGCGCGCTCAAATCGCGACATGACCTCAGCGAAGTCCTCATCGCTGAAGTTAAAGCTCATAATCATCCGGCCGCTGCCAATCCAGCTTAACTCCAGCCCTTCGGCGCGGAGGTAAAACTGCAGCATCCAGTTGTAGCGGCTGGGCTTGCGGTACAGCACCGTGAGAATGCTGTGCATATTGGCTATCTCGACCGGAGCGCCAATGGCACTTAAACGCGCATTGAGTATTCCAACACGCTTGTTCCATAGCATCTCGCCCTCGGCATAAAGCGCCTGACAGTCAGGCTCTTCTATGCGCCGCAAAAAGCTGTTCATCGCAGCCATAACGTAGGGGTGGGAGTTAAAGGTGCCGCGGGCAAAGGAAATATTCGCTGGCTGCTTGTCGCGATAGCGCTTCATGAGCTTGTGCGTTCCGCAGAGAACACCCACGGGATAACCCCCGCCAAGGGTTTTCCCGTAAGTCACCATATCTGCCTGAATACCGAAGTACTCCTGGGCACCGCCGTAACCCAGACGAAAACCGAGGAATACCTCGTCAAAAATGAGAACGATGCTCTTTGCGGTGCAGACGTCTCTAATCTTGTGCAGCCAGTCCGTGTAGGCCTCTCGATCAAAATAGGCGGAGCGTTTACTGCCAAACAACGCAGCGTCACCCGCCGCGTTGGCGTTGGGACTCAAGGCTTGAAGGGGATTGATCAGCACGCAAGCGATGTCATTGCGCGTCTCCAGAACTCGAAGCGTGTTCTCACTGAGATCCGCAAGCGTGTAAACATCGCCCACCCCGCGATGAGTGCCTACGCCAGGCTGCACGCCGTCCCACCACCCATGATAAGCACCGCAGAGACGCACTAGATGAGAGCGACCCGTGTGGTAACGCGCCAGACCCACCGCCTGCATCACAGCCTCGGTGCCCGACATATGAAATGAGACTTCATCCAGACCTGAAACGCTCTTGATGCGCTCGACATTGTCTTTCACGATTGGGTGGTAAGGACCCAGTACAGGGCCCATGTCGCCAACAAGGCGCTGCGCGTCATCCATGCAGGCCTTGTAGAAGTCGTAGCCGAATACGTTGACACCGTAGGATCCCGTAAGGTCGTAGCGCCAGTTACCATCTATGTCACGTACCTGAACACCACTGCTCTCTTCGATGATTGAACCCTGCTTGAGTTCGTCGGGGAGTCCTTCACGAAAAGGAAAGGGAACACGGTAAGCAGCGGTGAAATTTACGTCAGATACGCTGTCCTGCAGGGAAGAAGAGTACGCCAGAGACTGCGGCTGCGAAGCCAGAACGTTACGTCGCAGACCTTGCATCGCCTTTCGACGGGCTAGGTCTATTTCAGACGGTGCGCCATCTGCACAGAAATAGTTCTCATCACCAAAGCTGTAATAGGGAACGAGCCGGGCAAGCCTGCGCGACCATTTGGCATGCCCGCGCACAGAGGCGTGTTTGGCGCGAGAGAGGCGCAGGCGAACAAATGTTTTGTGGGCAAGGAAACCGCTGACGACAGCCAGCAAAGCGTAGGACGTTAAGCCATCGGGCATGAGTTACCTTGCGCCGTGATGTTCCGACCGGACCATCACCAATGGGTTTCAGCGAAACTAGTAGGTAGTCGTTACGAAAAGATTAAGGTTTTGCGAAGCTTTTATTGCAGCGCCAGAGCAAGGTCTATATCAATCTGGCTAATGCCCGGTGTGATGATCGAGCCAGTCCACAAGCAGTGCGTTAACAAACTCCGGCCGCTCCCGGTGTGGGAAATGACCGGCATCAGGGACTTCTACAACTTTGAGACCCTTGGGGAAGTCGTCCTCACGCATCATGGCTGTAAAGACGTCAGCGGCTATGCAGCCTTCGTTTTTGCCAGTAATACCCAGCGTGGGCACATTGATAGGCCACGCTTCTTCTGCATCATAGGAGCCGCGCCATGGCAGTGAATCAAGACCGACTGCCGCACGGTAGTATCCCAATGCACTCTCAACGACATTGGCTCTTCGGAAGGTTTGCACCACGCGCTCAAAGTCTTGCTCTTCAAAATCCCAGCCGGGACTCCAGGTCCGCCAAAGCCAGCGCAGGAACGCAAAATCTTTACGCTTCACGGCAAACTCAGCTAGAGCCGGTGTCTGAAAGAAAAGGATATACCAGGACATCCTGAGCTGTTTCGGATACTTGTGAATCTCTGCCAAAAAACGACCTGCATGGGGGACAGACATTGTCGTTAAACTCAAAATTCGCTCGGGCACCGCCATGGCTGCGGCGTACGCAATCGATGCACCCCAGTCATGCCCGATGATGTGCGCCGACTGGCACTCCAATTCATCCATCCACGCCACCACATCACCGGCCAAGGCCGCAGAAGAGTAGTCATCGTCTTCCGGTTGGGATTCAGGCTCGTATCCTCTGGTAGCAACAGCTATCGCGCGATAACCCGCATCTGCAAGCACAGCTATCTGTTCACTCCAGGTTTCCAGCGTGTCGGGGAACCCGTGCAGTAGCAGAACTACCGGTCCAGAACCCTGCTCGATAGCGCTAAACTTCAGCGCTCCATTACACAAAGTGATCGCTTTTTGACTCGTCACCGCTTCCCACTGTCTACTCAAGTATGTAGGACATGATCGTACAGAAAAGCAAAAGGCCTCACAAAAGCTAACCAGGGGCTCTGAGACCTATACGATACAGTTCCCCGTATTTGCGCCGTGGCAAACTGTCATAAATACGTAGTAATTCAGTCATACCCTGCACGCTTTGAGGCCTCATCGTGTGCACTTCATCATGTACGACTACGTCCGAGAGTACCCATCAATATCCTATGTGCAGCCTTCTGATCCGTGGCTGACCCGACGTTGTATTGCGTCGCTGGAAGTTTTGCTGGGGCGACGCCGCATAGAAGCGATCTATCACGACTTAAAACGCGGCACTTTTGATATTTCGACTTTTTTCCGTCAGGCCCTTGATGCGATCGATGTCCATGTAGATCTGGATATCGCTCGCCTGAACAGCGTGCCACGCAGCGGCCCCCTCGTAATCCTGGCCAACCATCCCTTTGGCATCGTAGACGGTCTGATCCTTTGTGATATTGCTGCACAGCTGCGCTCAGACTTTAGAATCATGCTCAATGCCATGCTCTGCCAGGACTCAGATCTTGCTCCGCGCTTTTTGCCCATCGACTTCCAGAACAACAAAGCCGCGCTGCAGAACAACATCCGATCAAAGAAGCTTGCGCTGGATTCCTTACGCGAAGATATCCCCCTGCTTATCTTCCCTTCAGGAATGGTCTCAACTGCCAACAAGTTTGGCTTCGGTCAGACCCACGATGGCCCCTGGACCACCTTCGCTGCAAAACTCATCCAGCAAAGTCAGGCCACAGTGCTGCCGGTTTACTTTCATGGTCGTAACAGTCGGAAGTTTCACGTAGCGAGCCACGTTGCGGAGCCCCTGCGCATGGCTATGCTGATGCGCGAAGCATTAAAAAAATGTGGAGACACGGTTCGCGTTGATCTAGGTGAAGCGCTCAGCTGGAACTATCTTGCGCAATATGGCTCGCGACAGTCACTCACTGACTTTCTCTATGCCCACGTCAATCAAGAGTTACCCCTCCAGGCTTCTCAGGCCAAGGTCTCACTAGCAATGCAGTGATAGTGTGCTGTCCCCGCAGATACCGCTTGCTTCTGCGACCCTCTACTCAGCCCTCACTCAACGCAATACCTATTGTCAGAGGTCCCAATCGCTGGGGTATGATCGGCTGCATCTTTTAGCGACTGCGCGATGCCTTACCGCGGCAGCGCTGTTTCGAGGAGCACGCTTATGAACCACTATCAGTCCCCACAGTCCTCTGATTCAAAGCCTCAGCGACAAACACAGCAAACCGTTTGCCCCCTGGACTGCGCAGACACCTGTAGCCTGGAGGTATCTACCGAAGGCGACACGCTCACTGCGGTACGTGGCGGAAAAGCGAATCCTTTCACTCGCGGCAAGATTTGCGCCAAAGTCGTGAACTCATTCCCTGGCCAGGTGCATGGTGATTTGCGCATTCGCACACCGTTGCTCAGACGCGCCAGCTTGGGGGGTAGCGACTTTCAGCCCATTAGCTGGGACCAGGCCCTGGACACCATCTTTGAGCGATTCACAGAGATACAGCAGCGCTGGGGCAGCGAAGCTATCGCGCCGCTGTACTACGGCGGCCCCATGGGAGTCCTTGCCGGCGGCAGTATGGATAGGCGATTTTTTAATCGGCTGGGTTCAAGCAAGATCAACGCCTCAACCTTGTGTGCAGGTACGTCCAGTTCAGCCTGGGAGACAGTGTTTGGCGATGCGGGTGGCATAGACGTCGAAGAACTCGCAGACGCTCAGCTAATCATTGTGTGGGGAAACAACATCACCACCTGCAACCTGCACCTCACAACGATTATTCGCGACGCGCAGAGGCGCGGCGCAAAGCTCGTGGTCATTGATCCCAAACGCATACGAATAGCGCGTGATGCAGATTTACATATCCCATTACTCCCGGGCTCCGACGTTGCGCTCGCCTATGCGGTCACGGCGTTGCTGGACGCCAGTGGCGATCTGGACGAAACCTTTATTCGTGATCACACCCACGGCGCTGAGCAGTTTCGAAGGGCTGCAAAGGAGTTCGGCCTGGAAAGAGCGTCTAGTCTTTGCGGTCTCGAATCAGCACAGATAGAGGATCTGGCTGATCTGTTTCGCCAACACCGACCTGCCGCTATGAGCATTGGCGTAGCGCCCGAACGCAATCGCAATGGCAGCGCCGGCATCCGAGCTGCTTTCTCTCTCATGGCGCTTACAGGAAACATCGGACCCAAAGGCGCGGGTATCTGTGATGTTTCGCGGTTCTTTCCTATGGACAAAGAGCGACTTGCCAGGCCTGATTTAGCGCCTGAGGGCCTTCGCGAAATTAACGTTCTGGATATTCCACGCTACGTGCTGGAGCCGGGAGACGAGACACCGATCAAGGGGCTGTTTATCTACAACCACAATCCCGTCGCTGTGCATCCCCAGCAAGAGCGCATGCGCCAGGCACTGCTTAGTGACGAGGTGTTTGTGGTGGGCAGTGACGTGAGTATGACCGACTCTATGGCCTGCGCCGACCTGGTGCTGCCGGCCAGCACGCACTTCGAATATGGTGATGTGTACAAAGCCTATGGACACCGCTACCTCCAACGATCCCGTGCGGTGATCCCCGCTCAAGGTGAGTCCCTGAGTAACATGGAACTGTTTCGCCGTCTTGGACAGCGCTTTGGATTTAATGAATCCGCATTCAGCGATTCCGATGATGCGCTCGTGGAGCAGGCCTTTGCCTCTGTGAATGACGCTATTCCCGAGTTAGCTGATGGTAAGGCGCTGGACATGACGCCCTATGCCGATCCGGCGATGCTGCGCGGCGGTAGCGTCACTACACCCAGCGGTCGAATAGAACTGTTCAGCGAAACTATGGAGCAGCAATGCGGCCAGGGAGTGCCGCGCTATCTGGAGTCGCCAGACAAGCGGGATTTTGTTCTGGTGACACCCGCATCGGAGCTTCGCACCAACTCAACCTTTGGTGGTCTTGAGGAACAGAAACGTGACCTGGTGTGCGAGTTACATCGCAGCGATGCAAAAACTCACGGCATCGAAACCGGCGCGATGGTTGAACTCTATAACGACCGCGCAAAAGTGCATCTTCCGGCGCTCGTCAGTGACGATGTTCGCCCCGGCACTCTGTATGTTCCAAAAGGTGCCTGGATCGTTGACTCCCCCACGGGCTGCACCGTCAATGCATTGCTGCCCGGACATCAGGAGTCCGCCATTGGCGGGGCCTGCTACTACGACTGCGGTGTGGACATTCGCCTGGCATCATCGGAGTAGGCTGCGCTGATAGGACGCCACCGAGAGCTCTGATCAGGAAGGCACGTCAACAACGTGCCGATATCGGCATTTTTTATGCGGTCACACTGCGGCGCAGCTTAACGGGAATAGACTTAAATCGTGGCGTTTGACTCCGAGGGTCTCGCTCTCGGTCCGTAAGCACATTAGCCTCGGGATAGTAGGCCAGCAGACTTCCCATTGGCAGATTGAAGGGCTGGGCACTAAGGCCGAGCATTTCGCCGTGGGCCGAGAGCACATCCACTCGATCTCCAGCAGATAGCTTCAATGCGGCAAGATCGTCCGGGGATACCAGCACCGACCGGCGATCAGCGCCGTAGCGATAGCTGTCCGTCTCTTCATAGATGATGCTGTTGAACTGTCCCTCGCTGCGAACAGATGCGAGGAGAAAGGGATAGCTATCCGCTACTTCATTTACCGTCGGCAGTGCGTGAACGCGAAACTGCGCTTTTGCAGTGGGTGTATGAAACACAGGTTCGTGCATCAATCGATCCCTAACATGGAACTCTTTTTTGGCGACTCCAATATCTTTGAGCGCCTCCATGCCGGGCACTGTTCGGGCGATCACCTGGCGAACGTTCTCATGACTCGCAAAGCGTTCAAAGTCCACCACCGAGCTAGGTATCAAACGCTGTCCTAGCTCGGACAGTATCCTAACCTCCGAATGCACCTCTGGAAGGCGATGAATACCTCCATCACTCAAGCGTACAAAGTTGAACATCGATTCCTGTGTTGTGGACTGCTCCTCTTCATCGCGCGCCGCCACAGGCAATATCAACAAATCGCCCGCAACACCGTGCAAGTGCCCTTGATTCAAAGTCGTCGTTAAGTGAATACGCAGGCCGATGCGATCCATCGCCTGCGCCGCCCATGCTGAATCTGGGGTCGCAGCGTATAGATTGCCGCCCACCACGCAGGCCACATCGATATCGCCTTGGTCTGCTGCTTCCAGCGCGGCAAGAGTATCGAAGCCCGGAGTATCCGGCAGACTTACGCCCAGCTCACGCTCGATATTGTCGAAGACATCCTCCGCCAACACCGGCTTTACACCGATAGTGCCAATACCCTGCACATTGCTGTGACCACGCAGCGGCAGCAGTCCGGCAAAGCGCCTACCCATCATCCCTCTGAGGAGCGCGAGATTCGCGATGTACTCCACATTCTCGCTACCAAAGCGGTGATGGGTCATGCCCATGCCCCAGGCGAAAACCGCGTTACTGCTGCGTGCATACACGGTGGCCACGCGCTCGAGTTCCAGCCGGCTCAGTCCGGACTCCGTACTAATTTCATCCCAGGTCGTGGCCGCAAGATCGTCGCGGAATTCGGCCCAGCCCTGGCAATGGTCATCAATGAAGGGGGTGTTCTGCGCCTCTAAGGCAAGCACCGCCTTGGCAAGACCTTTAAGCGCCGCCAGGTCGCCACCAATCCTGGGCTGCAAGTACTGTGAGGCTATCTCCGTACCGCCGCTGATCATGGAGCGCGCGCTTTTAGGCGCAGCAAAGCGAACCAGGCCAGGTTCCTTGGCGGGATTCACGACAATGACTTCCCCGCCCCGCTCTCGACAGGCGATGAGCTTGTGAACAAAGCGCGGATGGTTAGACGCCGGGTTAGCACCGAAAACGAAGATCAGGTCGCATCCATTTAAATCGTCAAGCTCTACCGTCGATGTGCCCGTGCCTATGGTTGAACCCAGGCCGACACTGGTCGCCTGATGACAATAAAAAGAACAGTTATTGACGTTGTTCGTGCCCCATAACCGAGCCAGCAGCTGCAGCACGAAGCCCGACTCATTGGATGAGCGGCCCGACGAGTAAAAAAAAGCCCGATGAGGATCCGTATCGGCCATGCGCGCGCTGGCAATATCCATGGCCGCATCCCAGGACAGTTCTTCAAAGTGGCTGGCACCGGCGGGCTTGTAAACGGGACGCCCCAAACGTCCTGCGTGCTCAAGTTCCTTCGCCGTCAACTCACGTATTTCGTCCAGGGAATGAGAAAAAAACTGGGAGGGAATCGCCGTTTGCACATCCGTCGATTGCGCCTGCACGCTTTTGTTGCATACCGAGGGGAACTCCCCGGCCTCATTGGTCATGCCGCCAAGCTGCCCTCCCATACCCAGCCCGCAGGCTTTACAGGCGTTTTTGGCACGCAAAGCCTTGGCTGAATTGGCAAGCCCCATACGCCTGACGGTGTTCAGCGTATAAAGAACCTTCTTTGCTCCGCCGCCAACTATCTCACTCATCGTTTTCCCGACCTGCCAACTTTGGCACTGACAGCACCAGAAATACCTAAGCCACAGTGGCTCAGGGCGTGTTCCTCAGCTATGCTCAAAAATCGTTCTATGACATCCCCCTGAAGGGTGATTTCACTCGTCGCAAGTAGAGACGATAGTAAACAAAGACTGTAGGAAGTACACAGTCTTCGACATCTTAGTTTTCGGTAGTAGATATCCGTCGGAGTTCTCTATTCGACGCGGGAGTTAGCACATGACAAGCATCGAAAAACCCCTGGAACATTCGGCATCCGGCCTCACGGATACCATCACCACCGCCGGCCTTGATGCACACTGGATGGCCTACTCCGGCAATCGTCAGTTTAAAAAGGACCCGCGCATTATCGTGGGTGCAGATGGAATCTATTACATCGACGACAAAGGTCGGAGGATCATGGATGGCCTATCTGGTCTGTGGACCTCGGGCCTTGGCCACAACCGCCCGGAGATTGCCGACGCGGTAAACCAGCAATTGCGAACGCTGGATTACTCCCCTGCTTTCCAGTTTGCGCAGCCCAAATCTTTTCAACTTGCCGAGCGCCTCCGTAAGCTCATGCCCGAGGATCTGGATTACGTGTTTTTTACCGGCTCGGGTTCGGAGTCTGCAGATACCTCTCTAAAAATGGCCCGGGCTTACTGGCGCCTGAAAGGCCAGCCCAGCAAAACGCGGCTCATCGGGCGTATCAAGGGGTACCACGGCGTAAACTTTGGTGGAATATCCGTAGGCGGCATCGCAGCGAATCGCAAGATGTTTGGCCAGGGGATAGAAGCAGATCACCTTTCACACACAATGATTCCCGAGAATCAGTTCCAGCGGGGCATGCCTGAACACGGCGCCCATCTGGCAAACCAGCTCCTGGAAATGATCGCCTTGCACGACGCCAGCAACATAGCTGCCGTGATCGTAGAACCCATGGCAGGTTCTGCCGGCGTTCTACCCCCGCCCGTGGGCTACCTAAAGCGCTTGCGGGAAATCTGCACCGAACACAATATTTTGCTGATCTTTGATGAGGTGATCACCGCCTTTGGTCGCTGCGGAGCAATGACGGGCGCCGACGCTTTTGGCGTTGTGCCGGATATTTTGAATACGGCCAAGCAGATTACCAATGGCGCCATCCCCATGGGCGCGGTCGTCGCCCGAAAGGAAATCTACGATACCTTCATGAATCAAGACACGCCCGAGCACCTGCTTGAGTTCTTCCATGGCTACACCTACTCGGCGCACCCTGTGGCCTGCGCTGCAGCACTCGCAACACTGGACGTGCTGGAGCAAGAGGCGCTGCCACAACGAGTAGCCGAAAAAGCTCCTGTTCTCGAAGCGGCAATCCATGCGCTCCACGGAGTACCTGGCATCAGCGATATCCGGAACTATGGTTTTGCGGCTGCGATCACTCTGGAGCCGAAAAATGGTGATCCGACACTGCGACCCTTTGAAGTGGGTATGCGCATGTGGGAGAAAGGTTTCTACGTTCGCTACGGCGGCGACACGATTCAGCTTGGCTTGCCATTTGTTATTCAGGATCAAGAAATAGAGCAGCTCTGCACTGCTCTTGGTGATGCAGTCCGGGAAACAGCCTAGCCTATTGCTGCATCCCCACGTGGTTTTGCCCGTAGCTAAAAGAGACGATGCGACTGAGTGCCGACAGGGAGCGACCGGATTGGGATTGCAGTTCGTTGAAAAAATCCTGCGTGGCCTGGAGAGACTTTTTGCTGGTCAGCCCGCCGTCTATAACACCGCGGTTGCGCAAAAAGCCTTCGACATCCTGCGTCAGCAAAAAGCTGTCCACGCCTAAAGTTCGCAGAGCATAGGGCCCTGTGTTCCCCCCCAGGCGATGGCCATGTTTTTTTAGATAGAGCCACAGGCCGATCACATCCTCAGTCGGCCAGTCAGCAATAAAGCGACCAAAGCTCTTGCCTTCGCGACGTTCGGTCTCGGCAATCATCGCCGCATTCTCACGCACAGTTTTCACTTTGGTGTAGTTGCGGATAATCGCCGGATCCTTGGCTTTTCGCTCGAGCATGTCATCGGGCATCATCAGCAGGCGTTCGATATCAAAACCCCAAAATACCTCTTCGAAGTTATCCCACTTCTGGTTCACTACGCGCCAGACAAATCCCGACTGAAATATCTTGCGAGTAAACTCGGCGAGATATCGATCACTGGATAAGCTGCGTAACTTCGCTTTACTGAGGGGCTTGGGAAGTAAAGCATCCACCGCCGCCGGGCCGCCCTTGCGCTCACAGGCAAGCCCGTAGATGACTTCAAAGCTGAGGGGGTTTAGCTGCTTAGGCATAAGAGCAAACGCTTACAGGAACTCGCCCCATCGCTCCAGATACACCTGCAACAACTCGATTCGTGTACCGTCCGGATCGACACAGGTAGCGACATCCGCCAGCCGTTCATGGCATTGCTGAGGTGGCGACAAAAACTCCACGCCAGCGTCCACCAGAGACTGATAGTCAGACGCTAAATCCTCGGATATCAGACAGATACGCACCACACCCAGGTCTTTGTTCTCGAGGGGATCGCGCTGATCAAGTCCACCAAACTCCGTAAGATCAAGCTTTGGAAATCCATCGTCTATCTGCATGATGCAGGCACGACCCTTGGGGCTGCCGCTCACGCCGAGGGCAAGTGCACTGCCTTCATCGAGCGTGTTTTGCTGCTGAGAGTTTAAATTGAGGTAGGGAATGGTCGGCAAGAATGTCTCAAAGCCGAGCTTCTGATAAAACGCGATGGACGCATCGAGATCACTCACGTTGATGTTGATGTGTCCCCAGGAAAACTTGCTAGCCATAGTTAACTTTCTCCGTGAAAAAATCGGCTCGGACCCGAAAGTCCGAGCCGCATTATCACCTAAACGTTAAACAATGCCTCTATCCCGTAGGTTCGCGGATCCGCTATGCGGGCATAGGGTGTTCCAAAGGACGCGGCGGTGATCTGGCTGATGCCATTGAGGGATTTTTCGTCGAGGAGGTTACGACCCCAGAGCGCAATTTCCCAGCTCGCTTCGGAGTTAGTCCAGGCAACACGAGCATTAACCAGCGTAGTGTCGTCGGTGTAACCCTCAACTGACTCAAAGGCGGGATTGTAGTTGGGATCCTCAGGTGAGCGAGTGTTCTCCCGGAAGATGTACTCCCCCCGAACCAGCAACTCGCCGGTGGCAAATTGGGGCCGCCAGTCCAGGGTCATCGTGTAATCGTTCGCTGCATCATTTGATTCGTCAAAACGAGTAAGTTCCCCGTTAGCGTCATAAAACTCGCCGGAGGTCGTGTCCTCGGTTCTCCAGGTGGTGAGACCCGTGAGCAACAGATTCTCCGCTATCAGCCAGCTGGCATTAACCTCAAAGCCCTGCACGCCGGTGTCCACGTTAATTACCGTAGGAATGGCGTTGCCTTGTCCCGGAGGACGGGTCTCAACCGAGCGCTGACGACCGTCAACATTAAGTTCGAACAGCGCGAGCTGTAACCGCAATCGTCCTGAGAACAAGTCGCCTTTCAGGCCGAGCTCGATTTGATCGGACTCTTCCGGCGCCAGCGGCTGCTGCGATGACTCAATACCTAAAGAGTCAAAGCCACCCGCCTTGTATCCCGTGGAGTAAGAGGCATAGGTAATCAGCTCGTCACTCAGCTGATAAGACGCGACTAGGCGCCCCGTAGTCTTACTCCAGGAGTCGCTGGCTTCAAGGGGTGTTGTGGCAGCAGACTCAAACTCACCAGTAGCCCCGGTAAAGATCTGGTTGCTGACGCCCGGGCGCAGCGACGCAAAGCTAGTGACTGGAATCAGCCAGCTGAAGTCTTTGTTGTCTTCGCTGTAGCGCAGACCCGCTGTCAGCGATAGCTGCTGGGTTAAGGCGTACTCCACATCCGCGTACACGCCATAGTTCTCAAACTCGCCCTCGTTGATGATGGCTTCGTTCCAGACTGTGCCCGCAAAGGACGGGCCAAAGATAATCGGTGCACCAAAAGCACCCGACACCACGTCGTAGTACAGATCGCCCGTGTCGACGACTTCTTCTGGGGTCGCCGGAATACCAAGAGCATTTAGAAGAAATGCAAACTCATTGGGGTTCCAGATGTGATCGAAGGGTGTTCCGAGAGTGGCGTTGAGGTCCTGAGTCACCAAACGCGTGATGTAATCCGCTAGCGCGTTCGAGTCCGTGCGCTGAAAAGTGTCTTCCAGGCTGTAGGTCGCACCGAACACCGCGGCGACACGCTCGGTGTTGTAGTTAAACTGCAACTCACCGTAAAAGATGTCCGAGTCTTCGATGTTGTTAGTGTCGAAGTAACGCGTCGCATCAGCTGTGCCATCTTCCTCTTAACGGTTGGTCGTCTCAAACTGGCGATAGCTCGCAATAGCCGTCATGGACCACTCGTCGTTGAAGTCCTGAAACATCTTGCCGGTAACGCCGACCATATCGCGGGTCTCTTCACCCTCGATGACGTCGTTCTCGAAGTTACCGCTGTAAGGATCGGTATTCAGCGCGTAGGGGCTCAGACCCAGTGCCATGGGAGGCGCCTGATCAAAGTGATCAACGTCTATTGCCAGCTGGAACGCGGTTTGATCCGAAGGCTCCCAGCGCGCGGCGACGCGTGCTGCCCAGTTACCCTTCTCACCCGCGTCAAAACTTGCAGGGCCTTGATTGTCTGATATGCCATCTCGCTGGTTGAAAATGGCATTGGCGCGAACTGCGAAAGTATCACTCACCGGCACGTTCACCATGCCTTCCACTCGAGCAAGGTTGTAGTTGCCTGCACGGACGCGAGCAAAACCCTCGGTTTCAAAAGACGGTGCGTTGGGCACCAGGCTTACGACACCCGCCGCAGCGTTACGGCCGAACAGGGTTCCCTGGGGACCTTTGAGCACTTCAACGCGCTCCATGTCAGCAAAGGCGACCGTTGTGGCAGCGCGTGGCAAATAAACGCCGTCATAGAAAGTTGCAACGGATGGATCACCACCCGTTGAAATGTTCGGACTTGAGATACCCCGAACGGAATAGCCTGTTTGCGTAAAGGTATCGTCGCCGGCATCAAAGCCAACGATAAAGTCGTCGATATCCTGAAGTGTCAGTGCGCCAGTCTTAACGATGTCGCGCGCACTAAACGTTCCGATGGCAATAGGTACATCGATAGCCTTCTGTTCGCGCTTTTGCGCGGTAACAACGACTTCCTCCAAAAGCCCTCCCCCGAGAAGGCTGTTGCTCTCCTGCGCCAGACTGCTTGCCGCAGCCACAGCAAGCGGCAATACCGCTAAATGGCGGTACTTTAAACCGGTCATGATCTCTCCCTTAAAGCGCTTTGCGCTATTTCTTTTTGATGGCTGGTCGATATCTATCGATCGACAGCTTTAGTGAACTCTTGCGGTTGTCTTGGGGCGGCGAAGCCGCCCCTTGGATAGCTTTAACGCGACACTGACAGCATGTATTCAGCCACTGCCAGACGAGTCTCTTCATCCAGATAATCCTGCTTGGGCATCTCTGGATAGTCTTCGCGCTTCTTCACCGGCGCTGCAATGTACTCCGCGAGGCCATGGGGATTTTCCATGTAAAGCGCTTGAATGATCTTTACAGGAGGCCCAATCATGCGACCTTCATAGGTGTGACATCCCGCGCAAATCCCCAGGTAAGCAATCTTGCCGCGCTCGCCGGGCTCAATAACACGCGGCTCTACAGGTGGCATCAGGTAGTTGCCAATTGTCGTGGTATGGGTGAAAGCACACTCTGCATAGTCATCGATACCCGAGTGAACATAACGGTGGCGATTGATAATGCAGCTCTCATTGCTTGGCCCAATAGCAAAGATATCTGGATTACCGGTCTTAAGATCCGCAAGCATGAGGCCTCTTATTTCGGGAATAGTCTCGTAGCCATTGTTATGCATGGTGTTGTTAAGAATCATCAGACGATCAGAATTGGGATCGGCTTCGGGATCCACGGTCACGTTGGTCAGCTCCGCCGCCGTGTTGTGATCTACCGTCATAATTCCAACGGTCTTGTTGTTGGTAATGATGTTGCCTTCAATCACCACATCATCTGCCGCCATGATCATGATGCCCGTGCCCGCAGGGATACCTCCCACCGTCGAACCCGGCGCACCAAAGTTTGGCGTATTGTTGTCTGAGATCCAGTTGTTACGAATGATGACGTCGTAGGTCGTCTTAATCGGCAGCCCCGGAGTAATGAACGCGAGGACACCACCGGTGTTGTTGTATACAAAGTTGCTCTCTACGATCGCGTGACGGCTATTTTCGATCTCGATACCCGCGACACTGTCGAAGACTTCGTTGTACGCCACGTGAATGTTGTCACTCATGCCCACGTAAATCGCTGCATCCTCGATGCCAGAGACCACGTTGTGCTCAACCACACCGTTGGTGCCCAGCTGCGGGAAGATGCCGTAAACACCGGTATCTACAATAATGTTGTCGCGGATCTCAAAATTATTGCCCGCCTGACTCATGATCGCATTGCCTTTGTATTTGGTGATCAGGAATCCTTCGACAACGATGTTGTTACCAGAGAACAGGATGGCATCGTTCAAGGTGCCTTCACCATGCAGCGTCGCGCGCTTGGAACCCTCGACAATACCGATCAGGCGAATACCATCTTTGTCGATATAGACCGTCTCGCTATAAGTACCAGGCATCACGTGAATCGTGGTTCCGGGCTCGGCAGCTTTTACAGCTTCCTGAATCGACTCGCCATCCTTAACAGTGACGACCACATCAGACATCGGCGGCCCTGCAACAAACTTGCTGCTGCCCTGCACCATGAATTCTTTGGCTGCAGCAACATCCGCGTCGCTTGCACCGACCGCGGTGCTGCCACCATAAGCCGCGCCACTGCCGGCAGTGGTAATCACCGGCGCTGATCCGCCAGCTTTCTTGCCGAATTGAAGGCCTGCCACGAACGCGACGGCGATCAAGACCACGGCCAAAACTCTTCCTATACTCATGATGATGCTCCCAAAGGATCTAACGTTTGATCTTCTGAACCATCGGCTACTGCAGCCGCGGTCTGTGAAGTGTTATTGCTATTGTTGAAATCAGTGAGCGGCGAAACGCCGATCGGTGTTAAACCGGAGGGAACCCGACGGGGAATCTCCGGGGTAAAAGTTTCGTCAGTGAGAGCGCCCAAAAAATCCACCAGACGATCAAGCTCTTCGTCAGTCAGGTTTGGCTCCCAGATATGCCAGTGGATGTGCATATCAACGCCCTCGGGTACCGCGTGGCCACGGCCGCCTGTGTAAAACTCCACGGCCTCTCGCAGTGTTCCAAAGCGCCCGGAGTGCATGTAGGGTGCAGTCTTAGCGATATTGCGCAAGGTAGGGACTTTGAAACCACCCTTCATCTTGGGCGCGTTCCAGGTCGCTTCGGCGCCAATATCCAAAGGTAAGCCCGCAGGCTCGGGGGAGCCGATGACTGCAACCTGCTGGTTGGTGAACAGCGGCGGTGTATGGCACTCGGCGCAGCGGGCAACAAAGGATCGAAAAACGTTCATGCCCTCAATTTCCTTATCGCTCAGCGCAGCGTGATAGCCGTGGGCGTATCGATCGTAGCGGCTGTTTAGTGATATCAGCGATGTCTGAAAGGCCGCCAGGGAAATGTAAACCTGCTGAAGGCTGATCTCATCCAATTGCCCGTCAGGAAAAGCCTGGCGGAACAGTCGACGGTACTCTTCACTGCCATGAAGGGTCGAGAGTAACTGTGCGGGGTTGTTACCCATCTCTTCGGGAGAGTACAGCGGCCCCTGGGCCTGCTCTTCGAGACTGTCCGCTCGGGCATCCCAAAACAGATTTTTTAGAAAGGCCACATTCCAGAGCGTGGGCGAAGACCGCTTCACTTCGTGGCCGGCAACACCCACAGCCCTGGCGCGACCATCACTAAAACCCAGATCAGGGTGGTGACAGCTTGCGCACGACGTTGAGCCGTCGCCGGAGAGCGCGGGATCAAAAAACAGGTAGCGACCCAGGTCTATTTGCTCGGGACTAAAACCATCGCGATGCTCGGGTAAGGCTGTTTGGGTTCCGCCGACCCCCTGACCCTGCAGAGAGTCGTAGAACTGGTACATATTGCGCAGTTCGCAAAGGCCCTCGCCGGTTTTTTCAAAACTCGGGGGGCAATGATCGCTGAGCTCGATTTCTGTTGGAGTGACGGCTTGTTGGCCGGGCGCTGCACCTGCTTCGTAGGCGCTCAGTGCAGCAGCGACAACTTGTGCGCCACTGCCTGAACGCGCAAGGTCGTTTGAATTGGCGGCCATTACCGCCAATCCCGCAACCGCGACGCCCATCGCGCCTATAAAGAGCCTGCTGTTCATTGCGACAAGAGGAACCCGATAACATCATCCACGTCTTTTTCCGTGGACAGCATCGTCGCCATCATCTGCATTTGACGGCCCAGACGGTCATCTTCATGAGAGCCCCGAATACCCTCGGCAAAATTTTCGTACTGGCGACGCAGGTAAGCCGCATCCAGCCCCGCTAATCGGGGTGCGTTCATGCTGCTATTTCCTTTACCACCGGGACCATGGCAGGCACCGCAAGACGCGTTGTACTGCACCTCGCCGTTACGTTGATCGTGGTCCACAGCCACCGGGCCCGTCGTTTGTGGGAGCGTGCTTATATAAGCAGCAACATTGGCCACGGCCGCATCATCGGGCAGAAGCGCCGCCATGCCCTGCATTTGTTTACCGAGAAGGTCCCGGGAGTCGCTGCCACGAACCCCGGACTTAAAATACTTGAGTTGACGCTCCAGATAAGCGGCATCCTGACCAGTCAGTGCCGGCGCATTCATTGCCGCGATACCCGCAGCATCGGCCCCATGACAGGCAACACAGGGTGCGTAGAGTGACTTGCCGATTTCGCTGTCTGCTGCCCAGGACGTTGGCGCGGCGATAGCCACCAAAAGAACGGCCATCCGCAAAAGTGTGCGTCTCATTTCTATCATTGTGTTTTTCCAAGCCGCAGTTAGCTGCGGACTCAAAGCCCGAAAGTTGGCTCATTGTCGTCATTTTGACCGGCAAATCTGCCTCATTTCAGGAATCCGTCAGCTTTAGAGACGGTATTTTTGGAAAAACGGCGCTTTTTTGACCTCTTTGCGCGAACTCCTGGCTTAACCGGACGCCTCGGCAGAAAGGCTCTGGGTCGTGCTCGCGATCCCACCACTCGCAGTTTGCCCCCGAAGCCGCTGTGCTTTTCGCCAGGCAGTCGGTGTTTGCCCCTGCATTTCTTTAAAGGCTTTGTTAAAAGAGCTTAGGGACCGAAAACCCGCATCCATGGCAATCGTGAGGACGGGCAAGTGATCTTCATCGGGATTGGCAAGGCGCTCAGCAGTCTCTCGAATGCGGTAACTGCTCAAAAAGTCACTGAAATTGCGATGCCCTAGCGCGCCGTTGATAGAGCGCCGTAAGCGATACTCGGGAACCTCCAGTCGCTCTGCCAACTTACCAATACTAAGCCCCATCTCCTTCCAAGGTTGCTCATAATCCATGAACGTCTGCAAAATGCCGACAAGTTCGGCGTCTTCCGAGTTATTGACAGCATCATTGGCAGCAACGGGTGGCACTTCGGGTGCATTGCCTAAAAACAACAGCCCATCGCGATACTGCAACAATGCGACATTAACCGCCAACAGTAGCGCCGCGGGAGGCACGTACTCCAAAATGAACAGCCAACTCGCCCCTGGAAAAAGCACCTCCCGGGACAGAATGAGAATGAACAGATAGCTGCCGTTTACGCCCACAAACCACAAGCGCAAGCGGCGTCGACTCTCCACTAAGTCGGTATTCCAGTGACGCACAATAGCCCAGAGGGTCAGTGACAGAATCACAAACTCCAATAGCTGCGGCAATTCCACAAACAACCAGCGCCACTGGGTCACTGAAAATAGCGCGCCCAACAACGGCATGAACACCGTGAACTTCACCAAAGACAGCTGCCAGGCACGCAGACGAAAACGGTCATCGAAGATACTGAGGGTTAACAGCCAGAACACACCTGGCGCGGCTGTCTGCACCGTAGTGGCGAGCAGCGACAGGGGCGTGTCTCTGAGGACCGGGGTAAGCAGATAACCGAGGATGGCAAGCATGAATAGACCGAAGAGCTTCTCGCTCATCCCCCACCGGGGCTGACGCGCCAGCAACAACAGTCCCAGCAATACCTGAGAGAGGCTAAAGCCTATAGCAGCGATAAGTAGGTCTGGCATGCGCGTCCTTTACTTGATGCCCCATCATAACAAGGCGGTCGGTCACAGGCTCTTAGGCGCCGCTAATGACTTGGCCAGAGCTGTGCGCCGCAAAGTTTAAGGGGCAAGGACTGTATCTACCCGTAGATCAGCATGGAGCGTGCGATGTACCGGACAGCGATCGGCGATATGCAAGAGCTTTGAGCGCTGATCATCCGTCAAATCCCCCGTCAACGTCACCAGTCGCTCGATGAGCTCGATCTTGGCGGGCGACTCCTCACAATTCGTACAGTCTTCAATGTAGTCCCGCGTGTGCTTTAGCACTACGGACGCATGCTCCAGGGGAAAGTCTTTGCGGCGGGCATACATCCGTAATGTCATGGCTGTACAGGCGCCCAGTGCGGCGAGTAAGTGTTCATAAGGGTCAGGCCCCGTATTAGCTCCTCCCACCGCCCGCGGCTCGTCAGCCAGCCAGTGGTGCGAATCGCTGTAAACGTGCTGGGTAAAGACATGGTCTTTCTCCTCCACGAATACTTCACCCGATGCGACCGACCGCTTCGGGGCTTCGGCGCTAGCCGGAAGATACCGACTCGCCCAGCCTGCAATGACCGATGCCACATACTCCGAGTCCGTTCGTTTACTCAACAGGTGATCGGCGTCATCCAGACTGACAAAACTCTTGGGATGACGGGCCTCCAGATAGATCTTCTCAGCCTCCTCAATCGACACGGTCGCATCTAAAGGAGCATGCATAACCAACAGTGCCTTACGAAGGGAGGCAATGGCGCCGCTTTCGTGAGATTCGAGATCCTCCACAAACTGTCGCTTTACCAAAAACTCACGACCCGCCAAATTCACTTTCGCCTCACCGGAGCGCCGAATTTCCTCCAATGATGACGCCATATTGTGCAGCACGTGCTCGGCGCGATGAGGTGCGCCGATGGTTGCCACCGCAGTCGCCTCGGACACCTTATGCGCCATCGCCAAAACTGCCGCGCCGCCCAGACTATGACCTACCAATAGTTTAGGGGCCTCGAAGTGCTCTCGGAGATAATCGACCGCCGCAAGGAGGTCTTCAAGGTTTGATGAGAAGTTCGTATTCGCAAAGTCACCGTCGCTGTTACCAAGACCGGTGAAGTCAAAGCGCAGCACCGCTATACCCTCCGCGGTGAGCGCACGAGAAATACGCGACGCGGCGGCGACGTCTTTGCCACAGGTAAAACAGTGAGCAAACAGGGCGTAACAGCGTACTTCGGACTCCGGCGTCTCCAAAGCACCACTGAGAACGTGACCGTCGCTCTCGAAACTGATTTTCTGGCGCATGTTGTCTTAACTCCCTAGCGTTTCCTAAGGAGTTCTTATATCAACTTTTCAGGCACCCAGGTGAGATTGAGCGTGATACTGATAAAGAGCAGTCCGCCCAAAAGAGTGGCGGACTGAGGAGGACCTACTCTTTGTCTTTGCTCGAGAAATCTACTTTTTCACCATTCGCGGCATACCACTCTTCCCACTCCCAGGGAGTGAGCGTACGAGGTGTCTTTCCCGCCATTGCACGTCGCAGAGCTTTTGCGCGAAGAGAGTTATCTGTCGGTCGAGAGTTATCACCGAGAACGCCGTCGATTATTTTTTGGCTACGGGTCTTCATTGTTCACTGCTCCGGTCGTAGTTTGGGTCCACACCGCGAGGTGTAAAGGGAATTTACGGGAACTGATGGCAAACAGATTTCTTTAGCGCGCCCAAGCTTAAAATCCGATCAACCCTCGAGCCGCTCAAAGGCGACACTTTTGTAATTAAGGCCGAGACCGGAGGAGGACCGGTGGGAGAAGTGACACGTTTCGTCGAAGAAAATGGCCGCGTTACGCGAATGATCAATGGCGACTCTTACATGGAGCGACTTGATCCCTAGCGCTGATGTTTACTCACGATGCGTCCAAATACCCGCGCGTTATACTCCCAGCATCTCCCATCGCGCCGCAGAGACCCCAAAAAGTGTTCCATTCTATGATTCTACGAAAAATCTCTACGGCACTCCTTGTTACCACATCACTGCTTTGGGCAAGCATAAGTGCCGCACAGGATCTCGAGCTCAAAACGTTGAGTGAGCAGAACCTCATCGACATCCTGGTCGGCTCTTGCATCCAATCCACACGAAACTGTGACCCCAGCAATTCCATCAAGAGCGTTCAGCAGGCACTTGCAGAAGGCAAGGTGTTCCGTCTTGTTTCTCCCGAGAGTATTCCTGACGAGTCCATGGTTGTCGCCGTTCAAGGATTGGGGGGCGGTGGAGCCTGGGAGTACGTGATTGAGCGAACGACAGAGCAGAACCTTCCCGTCATCACCGATGAAAAACGACGCGTAGTGGAACTCCTGAGCAGACATATGGGCAAGGAATTCTCCGCCCTCGTGCGCTCTGAGGCTGCGGGCGCCACGGCGACTGCTTTGCTCCTTGCAGCAGAAATGGGCATACCGACTTTGGACGCCTGTATTACCGGGCGAGCGGTGCCCGAAGTGCAGCAGTCCATACCTTGGATAAATGGCATCGCCTCGGTACCCACAGCAATCATCACGCCCTGGGGTGACGAGATAGTGATTAACAGCGCCATTGATGAATATCGCGTCGAGGACATTGGCCGCGCAATCGCCGTGGGCAGTGGCGGTGCTGCAACCATCAGCATGGCACCCATGTCGGGAGCACAGCTCGAGAAGGGCGTTATCCCCGGGAATCTCACCGAGGCGATGCTATTTGGGCAGACGGTCCGCGAAGCTCGCGAAGCAGGCAAAGACCCGATAGCAGAACTACTGACTGTAACGGGTGGCTACAAGTTGTTTCAGGGCGTGGTCAGTCGCTCAGACGAACGGGGCGACCGCGGATTTAACTGGGTCGAAGCCGAGTTCGAGGGCGTCGACGAATACGAAGGCCAAAGCTATCGCGTGTATGTGAAAAACGAAAACATCGTCGGCTGGTTAAACGGCAAAGTCGACGCGGTGTCTCCTGACTACATCTATAACCTTGATCCGGAGACCGGCGAATCCACCATCGGCGTCGGTATCGGGGGTTACGTTGTCGGAAACGAAGTGGTGATACTCGGCGTTCCCGCACCAAAGCAGTGGCGAAGCGACAAAGGCGTTGAACTCATGGGCCCGCGACACTTCGGCTTTGACTTTGACTACGTGCCCATTGAGACCTTGCAGGGCTCGCGGGAGGCTATGGGCACAAACTAGTTTTGCTCGGGATCGTAAAGGCGGCCTTAAACTGTCAGCGCTTGCTCAACGAGTTTGCGTAGCGCTCCGGGCTAATCCGATAAATCAATTCGACCCTCTTCGCGACTTCACTAGTTGCCGGGATGCCTGTCCCGTTTAACACACGCCCACTTTCGACTCAGTTAACCCCAACCGCCCCTGCACCCGGTCGCCTTGGATCGGAATATCCGTAAAACAGGCCATCCCTCCACATCACCGTTTGCAGACTGCCCATGCCGGCGCTGCGCTTACTGAAGCTGATGTTGTGACCTAAATCAATCAGGCGAGTCACGGTGTCGGGACTGATGCCACTTTCGATTTGCATGACATCTGGCTGCCATTGATGGTGAATGCGCGGTGCCACCGTGGCGTCGGCGATATTCATGCCGAACTCGAGCACGTTCAAAACCATCTGCATATTGGCGCTGATTATTTTCGAACCGCCGGGGCTGCCCGTCATCAGCAATGGCTGGCCGTCTCGGGAAACCATTACGGGTGACATGGAACTCACGGGACGTCGATAAGGAGTGATCAAGTTGTTCTCGCTGCCCATGAGTCCGAAAGCATCCGGAATGTCTGAGCGCAGGGTGAAGTTACCCATATTGTTGTTCATGAGGATGCCCGTGCCTTCAATCACGACACCAGAACCGAAAGTAAACATCAGGGTATAGGTGTTCCCAACCATATTGCCTTCAGCGTCCACCACGGAGTAATGGGTGGTCTCATCACTTTCGTAAATCGCCAGATTGCCCGGCGCGATCTTGTCAGACGGCAGGGCTCGATCCATGGTGATTCTTGCTGCCAGATCACGAGCGTAAGCTTTGCTCACCAGAGTTTCCGTGGGCACTTCGACAAAATCGGGGTCACCCAAGTACTTGCTGCGATCGGCATAGGAGAACTTCATCGCTTCCGCCATGACATGTAATGCATCAGCACTTTCCGGTCCCATCTTAGCCAGAGGGAAGTTCTCGAGAATATTGAGCATCTGAATAACATGGGTGCCGCCGGAGCTTGGAGCAGACATTGCGGCGATGTCGTAGCCGCGATAGGTCCCGCGCACGGGTTCTCGCTCGACGACTTGGTAGTTACCTAAATCCTCCATGGTAATAAGGCCGTTGTGAGCCTCCATGTCGGCGACGATTTTCCTGGCAACGCTTCCGCTGTAAAAAGCTTCGACGCCATGTTCAGCGATTTCTGACAGAGTCCAGGCAAGGTCAGGCTGCTTCCACAGCTCTCCAACTTCGTAACTCGAACCATCGGCTTTATAAAACTTGCGAAGAGCAGCGGGATTGTTCCGAAGGCGCTCGCTGCGAGACAAATCCGCAGCCAGATCGTAGGTCACTTTAATGCCATCGCGAGCCATGCGTATCGCCGGCTCTAAAACCTCAGCCAGGGACATGGTGCCGTACTTTTCCACGATGTGAGCGAGCCCAGCTACAGAACCTGGAACCGCGGAAGACTTGTGAGAAAAGCGGTAGGTTTCATTGGGTACGACATTGCCATCTTCATCGAAGTACATGTCCCGCGTTGCAGCAGCCGGCGCGGTTTCCCGAAAGTCGATGGCGATCGTCTTGTTCTCTGCCGCCACGTGCACGAGCATGAACCCACCACCGCCGATATTGCCGGCCCTGGGCAGGGTGACGGCGAGCGCGAATCCAAGGGCCGCACCAGCATCGATAGCATTACCGCCCTTTGCCAAAATCTCCGCAGCAATCTCACTGGATAGTTGGTTGTGGCTTGCCACCATGCCCCGCTTTCCAAGAACCGGGTGATTGATGGCGCTGTATTCAAACAGCGGTTGAGATGCGCTCTCTTGGGCAAAGCCGTGAGAGCCCGTTACCAAGACAGCGATCGTGACCAACGCGGGAAGGACGGCAAATCTTAGGCGGCGGATTCTTTTAAACATAAATGTGTCCTCGGTTGAGAGTTTAGGCCGATCACTCTCATTGGTATCTGACCATCTAAGCCGCAAACGCCAGTCATATCAAGGGCGCGGACGCAGCCATGGATCGTCAACGGGGATTTGCAGAGCGGGCGAAACTGGGGGTCTCGACACGGCGGTAAGGCAATTAGAATGAAATGGCCGTAGGGGCTTGTTAGGCTTATTGCACCGAAGTGCACAACGAAGCAGGAGTGATCCCGGCAAATCGCCTGCATAGGGCACCGGATAATCGAAACCCGGAAGATTAGCGAAACGTTCCTCAGGGGTACGAAGGGCTTTTACACTTTTATTTTGCGACATAAGTAGCCTTTTAGTTTGCAGAGTACTAATTGGATTATAGTGGCGGAACGATAACTACTATAAACCAAGCAAAAGGAAGCCCGCATGTCGCTTAGTCAAGCAAGCAAAACCGTTTTTTTCAAACCAGGAATTCTCAGCACGGCCGTAGCCGCGGCACTCATCTCAGGAGCAGATTTTGCCCAGGCTCAACTGGAAGAAGTCATCGTAACGGCCTCAAGAAGAGCTGAGAGCATGCAGGATGTCGCCATCTCCATGCTGTCCAAGAGCGGGGAGGATATCAAGGATATGGGAATTACACGGGCCGCGGAGTTCGCCGTCGACATTCCTGCGGTAACCATGTCCCAAAGTCCCATCGGTAACTTCATCTTTATCCGCGGCATTGGAACCGCCGGAGTTAACCAGGGCATCGAGCTATCGGTCTCTATGTTCCATGATGGCGTTTACATGGGACGCCACCAGCTTTCTCGTGCGCCCTTCATGGATCTGGATCGCGTCGAGGTTTTGAGAGGTCCCCAGAGTATTCTGTTCGGCAAGAACACCATCGGAGGCGCGATCCACCTGATCACAGCCAAGCCTACGGACGAAGTAGAAGGGTCTGTTAGCGCGCTGTATGGCAGTTATGGCGAGCAGGAGATAAGCGCTGTTCTGTCGGGTCCCATCACGGACAATTTATCCGGCCGTATCGCCGTGCGCGGATATCAGATGGACGGCTACCTCGATAACATCATGACGGGCGAAGATGGTCCCGAGCGTGATGATAAAACCGTGCGTATGCAGCTGGCCTGGGATGCGACAGATAACCTCACGGTAACCGGTAAATGGGAGAGCAGCGAGTTCGAGCAGGTGCAGCAATTCACCCAGCTCACCGTGAGCGATCCTACGGGCACGGGTATCGCCTTTGGCGGACTTAACTCAGCACTGGTGGCCGTAGGCTCTGGCACCGGCATCGGCGCTGAAAGATTTGATGACGAGCGCGCGGTAGACAATGATGGCGGCGTGGTTCTCGGGCAGGTCGTGCCCGAGTACGCGGGTCTGCCCGGCTTCCCGGATAAACCCGAGTTTAGTAACAACGAAATGGACCTGGGCACGGTCACGATCGACTGGGCGGTAGGTGACCACACGATCACCTCTATCACTGGCTATGCCGAGTATCAGTATCAGGACATCTGTGATTGCGACTTTGCCGCTATCCCCCTGATTCAGGTCGACGCGACAGAGGATTACGAGCAGGTCAGCCAGGAAATCCGCCTTACGTCGCCCGGTGGTGAGAAACTCGATTACATCGTTGGCATGTACTACCAGCAAAGCGACCTGGAGTATCGGTCGATCGAGGGCTTTGGTACGTCCCTGGCGTCGCCGCTTCTGGGAGCGCCTGCGATTCTCACACCTAACCTGACTCGCGACTATTCGATGAGCCAGGACCAGGAAATGTGGGCGGTATTTGGATCAGGCACCTATAGCTTCACAGACACCACGCGCTTAACCGCTGGCCTTCGCTACTTTGATGAATCCAAAACGGCGAGCCATGTTCTGGAAAAGAACTTTACCGCAGGCTGGGACTACAGCGCCGGCGTAGGAGCGCCTGCAGGCACCGTGGTCTACGGCGATACAGCGGCAGAATACGATCGCTTCTTAAGCGACTTCTCGGGAACCGCTTTGACAGCCATCTCGGAAGGCATATACGGCGGACTGCTGGGTACCTTCGAGCATGACATTCAGGATCGCAAGCGGGACGAGCAAGATATCAACTGGATTCTGACACTGGAACAGGATCTCAATGAAGACACCATGGTATTCGCGACGGTGTCTACGGGCACCAAGGGTGGTGGTTTTGACGGTCGCTTCCTGCAAACCAATGACAGCCCGTTCTTTGAGTACGAAGAAGAAACGGCCATAAGTTACGAGCTAGGTATTAAGACTTACTTGCTCGATAACACCATGTCGATCAACGCCACGGCATTCTTCTCAACCGTAGAGGATTATCAGGTCAGCATCTTCGACGGTGCGACGGCCTTTTTCGTGCAGAACGCGGCTGAAGTGGAGACCAGTGGCCTGGAAGTAGACATGCAATGGGCGCCAACCGACGGCCTTGTGATCAGCTTTGCAGGTACCTATCTCAACGCAGAGTACAGCGACTTTCCTAATGCGCCATGCTGGACTGTCAGCGGCACCGAGCCCGTGGATCGTGGCAACTGTGTAAACCGCGGCCAGCCCGATGCGTCCCGAGACGCCACGGGGGACACAAACTTGTTCTCTCCTGAATTCGCGTTCAACTTCAACGTTGATTACAGCAGGCCTCTTGGGGACAATCTGATTGCGCGGGGTATTCTAAACGTGAACTACTCTGACGAGTTTTTCGCGGCTTCTGATTTGGATCCAATCTATGCCGGGCAGGATGCCTACACTATGTACGACCTGCGCTTTAGCCTGGGCCGTCAAGATGGAACCTGGGACGTGGCGCTCATCGGCAAGAATCTTACCGACGAGTTGATTAGTGGTAACAGTAACGATCAACCTCTCGTTCCCGGTAACGGCTTTGCCTCTACGGATCGCTTGCGTTCTTACGCTCTGCAGGCGACCTATCGGTTCTAGTCAGCACCCGGCATAGCAATCTCTGATCAAATTTCGATCAGCTTAAAGCCCGCAATTGCGGGCTTTTTTTTGCGCGACAAAGCGGCTCTCACAGCTCACCCCAGCATGCAGGGAAAAGCGATTGGCCTTGGCCACCGGCTCCAGGCGAGGATCAGGTTTGTCCAGCGGGTGGATGGTGCGGATCATGAACGCTTTACGTCCCTGCTGTGGGCCGACGGCAATGCGGTAGGAGATGGAACTGCCCAGGATCTGTGGCATCACATCAGTGTCTGTCCATCGCACCTCATGTTTTCAGTAATTCTCTCCGTCGGCTCCTGATGAGTCAAAACCAGACTTCGCTTCTTTGGCCGGCTCAGGAAACGGCCCCATTCTGCCAATGAGTCCGTGCCAAAAACCCAAGCAAATCATTTTCAAAGAACCTAGTCGCTGAACACCGAACACGAGGTGAGAGTAGACTACACCGGCCATATTCCAGGAATTTCGTAGCTTCCAGCCTAGACCGACGTAATCTTCGCGGGATAGGGCAATCAAATTCCTGACCCGGTAATAGAGTCTAAGCGGGGGATACGCGACCTCATTTCTCCAGCGCAGATACCATACTCTAAGCGTATCTTCGCCCATCCGGTGCTGCATATTTGCCCACCCCACACCGACTAACCTGTAGCCTAGAGCTCGAGCACGATGTGACCACTCTAAGTCTACCGCATCCACAAAATACTCGGCCCGCATAAATCCTACTTCACGAATAGCCGCGACGGGAATCAAACAGCCCGAAGTAATGAGCGTAAGCGCATCAACGAGCGGAGATTCGGTAGAGGCATAACCGTGATCATAAAAAAAATGTCCGGGAACTTGCACCTGAAACGGGTGAACTTTGTCCGTATTGAACTCCTTAAAAACAGGCCCGACAGCAGCAACTTTCTCTCCTTCAGATATAAGGCCTAGCAAGCTGCGGAACAGTTGTTCCACCATGTCATTTGCGGGAAGGCTGTCCTGATCGCTTAGCAAGAGAAATTCAGCACCTTCAGACAATCCTATTTCGATACCGACATTCAGAGCCATCGCTATACCGACGTTTCTGCCCATCCGAACCACTCGGACCTGATCATATCCCAAGCCGCAATTGGTCATTACATTTACAACTGTGTTATTTGATGCGGGACTATTGTCAACCACACACAACAGGTCAACTTGCGACACAAGGGCCTTTAAGAGCAATTGAAAATGCTCGGGTATTGGTTTGAAGCTCACGATTACCGCAGCGATCATTGATCAGCCGGCTTACGAGCAACAAGAGTAATAAACTCACGTGAGCTCGGTTTTATCCAGTCTACCAACTCAAAGATCAGTCGTTTTACGAAAAGGGTTACGTTAGCCAGAACGTTCTTAGGTTTACTCCCTCGTTTCAACGCATCACTCACAGGAAACATGACAAAAACAGATAAGCCGTGCCAAGGCTTCTCAATATCTTTAAAGCCTGCACGGAGAAGTACTCTTTCTAGGGTCTCGGAGGAAAAGAGGATAAGGTGCCTTGGCGGCTCTAGCCCGCGCCAGAAGCGGCCAAAAGTACGATGCCCAATGCTCGAAATATTAGGAGTTTCCAGCCACAAAACTCCACCTGGTTTCAGCAGGCGGAACAAGTCATGAATAAGATGCAGCGGATCATGAACGTGCTCGAGTACATGAGACAATGTAATAACATCATAAAGCCCTTCACCCTGCAGCGCTTCCCCAGCTTTAATTAGTGCAACATCCAGTCCCTTAGCTCGCGCAAGCCTGACCGCCACGGGATCAAAGTCAACGCCCCCTACCGACCACCCCATCGATTTTGCAATGGTTAAAAAATCACCATTCCCACAGCCATAGTCCAACAATATGCCGGCATTATCAGTCCGCGGAGCGAGGTGTCTGTAGGTCGAATCGATAGATGCTCTCATCGAGTGGATCAACGGCACCACCCATCTGCCACCTAAAACGACTGGAGTGCGGGAATGGCCGTAAGTATAAGCCCGGTAGTCATTTAACAGGCCTTGCACTAAGCGCCGAATAAACCCGGACTTCAAATTGACACTGGAATCTTGATTTTCATGGGTTATGTAGTTTCGGTAGGCACTGACTATCGTTGCAGGGTTGGGGCGAGGGTCAATCCAGGCCGTGGCGCAACTAAGACACTGGTAGAGATCCCATTCACCGGGCGCCACACCCAACCAACAATCGGTCAACCCCTTATATATCAGGCTACGGTTCCCGCAGTCGCAGACGGGGCAGCGCGATACTACTTCGAGCCCCGATTCAGGCCAAAGAGTCGAGCTCATAGGTGTATTTTCCGGCACTTCCATTTAAAAAATGGCCCCTAAAATTCAAAAACACCAATACCAAAGATAGCCATCATAAGTAGAGGCACGAGGACCGAAACTTGAATCACATCTTTAGCTGGCTTGAAATGAGTAAATACAAACGCGTACAGCATCATGGCATCGATGAGTATTCTAAGCGACCAAGCTATTGCCGCGCCTTCAGCACCAAAGCGGGAGGCCAGTGCCCACAGCATCAAAAAGTAGAGTGGTAACTGCAACAAGTGCAAGCGGGCCGTCACATCGGCTCTTCCAGCCGCATGTATTAACGCATAAGGAATATGCGAAAAACCGTTCAACATAACCCCGAAAACGAGCCAGCGCGTCAATTCCAGTGAGTTATCCCTAAATGCGGCACCTAACCATAGCTCAAGAACAATGGAAAGAATGCTTGATAGTACGATGAGCGGCACCGCCCAAAAGCATGCTGTGACAAAGATCGCGCCCTTGAACAATGCTGCAGTTTCCTTTGAGTCAACGCCGGCGCGTGCTATCGCGGGAAACACCGCGTTCGCGGCCGCCGATGGAACGCCCATGGCGCGCACTAAGGTATCCAGCGGTACCGTGTAATAGGCGACGTACTGCATCGGGTACACTGCTGCAAGAAAAAAGCGATCTGAGTAAGCAATGATGGGGCCTACCAGATTGGAAATAGAAAGCCACGCGGAAAAACGCCAGAGACTCTTTGTCTCGGTAGAGGACGCGCGAACCTCCCTGTAATCCAATATCTGTCTTAAAGCGTTCCGGACCAACAATAACCAGCAAACGAGCGCCACAACACGCAGCCCGACCATGCCCGCGAGCACACTATCCAGTTCTGGATGAAATGAACTCCAGACAGCCGGCACAACAATCATCAGCACACTAATAGGAACTTTAAGGAGATTCACCTTACCGAAGAGTTGCAAGCCCTCGAGCAGACCAGTCGCGCATCCTGACAATAGGAGGGGTGGGAGTGATATAGCAAACCAGCGCATCGCCGACGACGCCTCACTCGCCAGCGAACCATTTAGCTCAAAAACACCTAATGCCAGAAAATCTGCTAGCAAATAAAACAGAAGCGCCCAAAGGGTGCTGAGTAACATCGATGCCACAAAGACCTTAATAACAGCGGCCGAAATCTTTTGTTTCGCCTGTGCGAACCCATCAATTGCTGCAACAGACTGCGTTAGAGCTCGGCTAAGACCAAAGTCGAAAAAACCAGAAAAACCGTAGAAGCCCAACATTAGAGCGAATATGGCCACCCTCTCTAAACCCATATTCTGGACTAACACGGGCATAGCCAACACTCCGCAGAGAGCAGGGACAACAACACCGGCCGCGTTGAACAGCGCGTTCTTTCCCACCCTTGCCGCCATGACTTCAATGAACCTCAAGAACCGACTAAAAAGGAGTACAACAACTAGTTGCTCTAAAGGGGGGACTACCCGCAATCCCTCCAACAGGGGTTTTTGCACCATTCTGCCGCGCGAATCCCGACGATAGCAATCATTGGAAAAGCGGGGTGAAACTTATAACTCTTAGAGGCAAAATCAACTGCACTCGCACGACATTATCTCAAAAGGCTCAGTGCATACTATCCAATTGGTGTTAAAGGTGTGTACAGGACAGATAAAGGATCCTTCGGGAGTAGACATCCCCGCTGACTGTGGGGCCTGGAACTGTAGATCTGTCAAAGTTTCCATCTGTTAACACGTAAATCCAGTTCGCGGCGTTAGGCATGTTATTCCTATCCGGTCAATCCTGACCGAGCGCGCGCAACCTCTAACACCATGCAGTTTTCAATGACTTCCTTGCTGGCTACGGGCCGGATTTCTTCCCGGCGAAAAGCGGCAACATACCCCAGGGCACCCTCTCTTGATGCTCCGCATCAATTCATCTTGTCCGAGGTGGCGCGCGCTCTGGTCGCTGGCACCAGCAATGGCCGAGTCGGTGTTTTCTGTTCTCTCTGGCGCAGGTGCATCAGGTTCCGGTCGAGGGCGTCCCCCGCTTTACAGCGTGCCCCTCTTTATGAATATCGGTGTGACGCTCGGCGGGTGTGCGAACTTCTGCGTTGGAGGTGGAAAGGATGCCCGTCACCGCCGTGACAAGCTCTGGAAGTCCTTCGATGTCTGTCGGTATGCCTTGCCTCTCTAATTGATCTTCCAAAACAGCGCGAGCTATACGCTCTGGGTCGCCGCTGAGGGTGGCCTCAATATTAGTTTTAGAGGGAGACGCGCAGGCAAACAGGGCTAATATCAGTAGCGCTGCAATGCCAGAGCGCTGTAGTCGCGAAGATACGATTGGATTTCTCATAGTGGGTACGGGATTAACCGTAACGAACAAGACACGACAAAGCCTGTACAGCGCAGGGCCAAGTATAAACCCGCCCCGTAACTAGCTTTGTACTAGATGTTGATGCCGGGAGATATCCCAACGACGCAGCTTCGAGTGCATCGACTTACGTAATTCTTATTAGGGAAAAACACTATGAAAATGCTACAGAAGATCCAAATTGCGATGGTACTCATGCTGGCCACGGCGTTTGCGCAAGGGGCTCATCACGAGGGTGGTCATGACGAAATGCCTACACAGAACATCGTAGAAATCGCAGCGGGTAATCCAGACTTTTCAACACTTGTCGCAGCGGTTCAAGCGGCAGGTTTGGTAGACGTCTTAGCCGGTGAGGGGCCCTTCACTGTATTTGCGCCGACCAATGCCGCGTTCGCCAAACTACCCGAAGGCACCGTAGAAACATTGCTTCTGCCTGAGAACAAGGACCAGCTGACAGCTGTGCTTACCTACCACGTGGTCGCGGGCAAGGTGATGGCTGCGGAGGTGGTAACCATCGATTCTGCGGCAACCGTGCAGGGTGAGGCCGTTAGTATCTCTACAAGTGACGCGGGCGTAATGGTTGATGGCGCTATGGTTGTTATGACGGATATCGAAGCTTTAAATGGCGTTATCCACGTCATCGATACCGTGATCCTACCCGGCAGCTAAGCTCATCACCTGAGATGAAGATACCTGTTCATCGTATCTGATTGTCAAAAGCCCACTTCGGTGGGCTTTTTTATGGCCAACGACCAGGGTAGCCTATGATGAGTCGGCGTCGCTGATTCGGCTGCTGCCGCTCCACGATGCCAGACGCCCCTAAGCGATTGATACAAAACGGGGGGAAATGGTGGGCCGTGCTGGGTTCGAACCAGCGACCAATTGGTTAAAAGTCGACCGGTCAATTTCCAGGCGATTGATTTCATTTAATTTTTATCGGTGACGCCCGTTGCAAATTGCACCGAAATGCACAGCAAAGCAGGACTGATCCCGGCAAAAGTCCGGCAGTGGCGACCTATTGGATTACGAATACCCGTCCGCTTTCGCACAGACTTTTCCCTATGCCCGAAACAGTTTTCAAAGCCCGCTTTTATAGGCTTGAACTACTCCGGTTCCCAATTTACTCCGAAACTAGGGTTCTACCCCGTTTCTAAGTGTCCACTTCCCCGTTATTGAGACACAGCTAAGTTAGAGTTTTCTAGCTTCTGCCGATAGGTGCTGGGCGGCAGATTCCCCAGACTTTCTTGCGGTCGTTCCTCGTTGTAATAAATTTTCTAAAGCCAAGCCATCTCCCGAACCTGGCTCAAGGACTCAAACAAATAGGCGCTAAGGAACTCACGTCGGCACGATCCGTTGAAGCGTCCTGCGAAGCCGTTTTGTTGCGACTAGCCTAGCTATATATAAACAAGTTCGATATCAATG
>NZ_CBFIIF010000013.1:0-76274 GCF_965662665.1 Congregibacter sp.
GAGCACCTGATTCTTCAGCAGAATCTCGGCTGTCAGTTGTTTGAGCTGGGCATTTTCCTTGCGTAGATTACCTCGCGGCTGTTGGCTTCGCGCTTGGTATCTCCAGCCAGGCGTTGTTTGCCCGCCTAAAGAAATTCCTTACTCCAGCTGTAATACTGGCTCTGGGCGATGCTTTCCCGGCGACACAGTTCTGCAATGGACTCCTCGCCGCGCAGGCCTTCCAGAACAATACGGATTTTCTCTTCGGGATGGTGCTTCTTGCGGGTCTTGCGACGGATGGTCTGGACCAGCTTTTCGGGTGTATCAGTCATTGTGAGACTCCTTCATACAGTCATAAACGTATCAGAAGTCTCCCTTAGGATTTAGCTCAAATTTGTCTCACATGCTCTGACGGGAAACAGTCTGAGGTAAACCAGTAATTGTCCTATGAGCCTTATCGCCTTATCGCCTTAAGTGATGCCTAAGCCTGATTAGCAAAGACGGGTGCTTTGCCTGGGTGCGAGGCAACTCATAACGCGCCTACTTAGGACGATACTGAACGATGACTTCGTTTCGTCTCAAAAACGGCAAAGTCCACGGTGGGTCGTAGCGAGCAAGAGAAGGCTCTCCCACGACGCTTATCTTTCGCTCGTTGACCCAGGCAATAAGATCAGCGGTTTTGGCAGCGCGTTTCTTGTCACTCACCAGGCCTGAGAATCGCAGCACCGCGTAATGAGCACCGGGTACTTCACGGAGGGTGACCGTGGGGTCGTCGGGTATAGGAAGCGTGTCCATGCTGTACTCGCTGGGCATAACAAATTGCACGCGCCATTGATCGCCCACCGCCGTGCTCGTCACGGGTGTCGTCATCGCTATCTTTTGGGGGACCGCTTGCATAGTCACCGGCGTAGTCATCGCAATCTTCTCAGAGTCGCCAGACGGCGCGGAGTTTTTGCCGAATATATAGCCTGCGATGCGCCGAAAGCCCTGGTTAGACGCGCTGTCCATATCGCCACTGATTAAGGTCTCGGCAACGATCATTGGGTCATAGACCCGGAGTTCGAACTCTCCTGATTGCTCCAGCAGTGTGTAATTGGGTTCTTCTGTGGCCATAGCGGTAGCGTGATACATCATTAAAAAAATGAGCGGAAAGATTAATCTCACGGACTGTAATCTCTAAAAAAAGTAATTAGCGGTTTGCAACTGGTACGCAAGCAGCAATCATCGAGATTGGTTTATTTCGGATCTACGCACTGCGATTACCGCTTGCGGCTGCGCTTTGTACAAAAAAATACGCGTTACACTTCGCGTTCACTACTTTGCCGTTGATGATTACTTATGCGCCTGAAGCTTTTGTATTTGGTTCTGGGTCTTTGTTTAAGTTTTGACCTTTTATCTCAGCCTGAACTCCAGTTGCCTCTGCGCAGCATTGGCCCTGCCGGTATGAGTGGCCGCATTACCTCTATTGCGGTTTCACCTTCCGATAAAAATGTGTGGCACATCGGTACGGCGTCTGGTGGTTTGTGGACGACGGTAAACGCCGGGACCACCTTTGAACCTGTGTTTGATGCCCAACCGGTTCAGTCCATTGGCGCCGTGGCGGTGGCTCCTTCAAACCCCAAGGTCATCTATGTCGGGACCGGGGAGGGCAATCCGCGAAACTCCCAATCCAGCGGTAACGGCCTTTATAAGAGCAGTGATGGGGGTGCGACCTGGTCCTATCTTGGCCTTCCTCAAAGCCGGAATGTACATCGCTTGATTGTGCATCCCGACAACGAGGAGGTCGTTTGGGCGGGGGTTCTGGGTGACCCCTTCAATGCAAACGGCGTCCGGGGCCTCTACAAGTCCGTTAATGGAGGCGAGACCTGGCGTCGCATTTTGTTCAGCAATGACCGTAGTGGCGTTGCCGACCTGGTTATGGATCCCCATAACCCCGATAAGCTCATAGCGTCGCTTTGGGAATTTCGGCGCAGTCCCTGGGACTCTTCCTCTGGTGGCCCGGGTTCCGGTTTGTTTATGAGTGAGGATGGTGGCGAAAATTGGCAAGAACTCGGCGCATCTCGAGGGCTTCCGGCAAAGCCCTACGGACGCATCGGAGTGGCGATTGCCGCGTCTAACAGCGATCGCGTGTACGCCATCGTCGAGTCCCAAAAGAACGCCATGTACCGCTCAGATGACGGCGGTGTGTCCTGGGAAATGATCAACACCGAGACCATAGGGAGCAGGCCGTTCTATTTCTCGGAGATGCACGTAGACACACAAAACCCCGACCGCGTGTACAACCTGTATTCGCGTCTCGCGCGCTCTGAGGACGCGGGAGAAAACTTTGAGGTGATCGAAGACTGGGGTATGGAAGTTCATGCCGATCACCATGCATTTTGGATAGACCCGGATGACAGCCGTTTCATTATCGACGGCACCGACGGCGGTCTTTATTGGTCTCGGGATCGCGGGGAGAACTGGCGCTTTGCCGAAAACCTACCCCTCGGGCAGTTTTATCACATCACCGTTGATGATGCCGTTCCCTACAGGGTTTACGGTGGACTTCAGGACAACGGTACCTGGTACGGCCCCAGCGAGGTTTGGAATCGCGGTGGTATCCGCAACAGCTATTGGCGCGAGCTGGCTTTCAATGACGGCTTCGATGTTGTGCTGGAGCGTAAGGCCGGTCCCTGGGTCTATGCATTGTGGCAGGGCGGTATGTTGGTGCGGATTAATACTGACACGGGTCAGCGAAAAACCATCATGCCAACAGATGATGACGAGACATTACGCTTTAACTGGAATGCGGCAATTGCGGGAGATCCGTTTCAGGACAACACGCTCTACATCGGCAGCCAGTTTGTGCACAAGAGTATAGATCGCGGGGAGAGCTGGTTGAGGATCAGTCCCGACCTCACCAGCAATGATCCCTCCAAACAGCAGCAGCATCGCTCGGGAGGCCTGTCTATTGATGCCACCGCCGCCGAGAGCCATACGACCATTACAGTTATTGCAGCCAGTGAATTAGAGCAGGGTTTGCTTTGGGTGGGCTCTGATGATGGCAGATTACATATGACACGCGATGGCGGCAAATCCTGGCGGGACTTGAGCGATAGGCTCTCCGGAGTACCACAAGCCGCTTGGGTTAAGCAGATTGTGCCGTCGAGTCACGACCCGAGCCAAGCTTTTGTGGTGGTCGACAATCACTTACAGGGAGACTCAGAGCCTTATATTTTGCATACAAGGGACTACGGAGCGACCTGGGACAATATTTTAAGCGGGCAGGGTATCCCTTCCTATGCGCTGTCCTTCGTGCAGGATCCGGTAGAACCACGCTTGATGTTCGCGGGCACTGAGTACGGACTCTATGTGTCTCTAGATGCGGGTGCTAGCTGGCAACAGTGGACGAACGGCTATCCTTCGGTATCGACCATGGATCTGAAGATTCAGAAGCGCGAAGGGGACCTGGTAGCCGCAAGTTTCGGGCGCAGTGTATGGGTACTTGACGATTTAACCCCGTGGCGGACCTTAGCGGCATCGCAGGGCCTTAAAAAATACCCTTTGCAACTTTTTGCACCCCCCGATACCTACCAGCCGGTGATCGATCAGGCTTTGGGTCAGCGTCTATCGCCTGATCATTTGTTTTCCGGTGACAACAATGCCCGCCAAGCCCTGATTAGTTTTTGGTTGGATGATGAAGCCGTGGAGTCCGTAGAGATCTCGGTGAGGCGGGAAGATCGGCTGGTGCGCCAGTGGGAGCACGCAGTGGTCCAGGGGATGAATCGTGCGAGTTGGGATCTGCAATGGTCCGGCGTAGAAATCTATGGTCCCTTGATGAGCCCTGTGCTCGAGCAGCCTCTGGCTGCGCCTGGCGTTTATGAAGTGAGTGTTAGCGCCGGTGAGCTTGTCCGCAGCGAAGAGCTGACAGTGCTTGCTGATCCACGCGTAGACTTTGATGCGAAGAGCTTCGCCGAGAACTTGTCGTATCGTCAGTCCATAGAGGCTCTGCAGACGCAGTCAAAAGAAGTGCTTCGAGTGCTCGGGTGCATGGAAGAGCAGCTGGCGCAGGCTGGGGATTCTCTGTCAGGAGAGGAGGCTGAGGCCTTGCAGCAAGAAATCATAGGCGTTTGGGAGAGGGTGGCATTTCGGGAGTTTCAAGGCGTTATCAGTGATTCGAATAAGCTCTCGCATCGCCTGAGTAAAGCCTTTTACTTCACACACTCGCCCTATGAGCCCCTCACAAGCAATGACCGGCAGTTGCTCCGCGCTCTGGAGCATCAGAGTCAGGCGGTACTTTCGGCGTTCAGTGACTTACTCACTCAGCAATGGGGCCCGAAAATGGGGCCTTTGGATGCAGTTATGCCTGATTCAGAAGGGACTGGGTCTCAGGAAACTGGCGGATCTGCAGAGAACCCAGCTGGCAATCAGTCTGCCGCCTGCAAGTCTTAATAACTCTGCTCCGATCAACTCTGCGCGACTGTCTCAGCGAGATAGTTGCGCACCGCCACCGCTCGCTGTCTTTAAGTTAGTCTTTAGTCGTTAGTCGCTAGTCGCGCAAGATAACGAGGGCAGTGGCGGCACTGTCGAGCTGGCTATCACCCAAAGCCTTGGTCAGTTTTATCCCGAGCTCATTCACTGTGGAGAGGGCTTCCTCAAGGCGGGTCTGGCCTGTTTTGGTCAGCGCGACCAGGCTCACTCGAGCATCTCTGTCACTGACATCACGCGCTACCAAACCAATCTTTTCCATAGGTTTTAGCAGCCGCGTAACACCGGACGCAGTCCGTCCTATAGAGCTTGCAAGATCCACGCGTCGCATGCGGCCGTCGTTGGAGAGGGCGAGTTGGTACAGCACCATAAACTCCACATAGCCGATGCCGTGTACTGCACTAAGGCTGTGATCTATGCGTGCAGACAAACGCTCGCTGGCAAGCCAAAGATCGACCACGGTTTTGCCTCTGGGATTGAGTGATTTCATGCTGCTTCTCCTTAATGTGACGCATGGTACTGCACTGGTACTTGATAAATCAAGTATATATACAGTATCGAAATAAGTGCTTACTAATCCGGAGCGTGATCTGTGACAGGCTTCGTGCTCCGTGTATCCTTGCTCTATGGCCACAGACACTTCAAAAGTCCCGGTAACAGCTGAGTTTTCGCTGCATCTTGATGATGTGCAGATGGATGCTGTTCGCGCAGGCGGCGCCGGCGGTCAAAACGTCAACAAAGTCTCCACAGCAGTGCACTTACGATTTGACGTGACGCGCGCGCAGCTCCCGGAACGCGTGCGTCAGAAGCTGCTGCGTAGCCGTGACAGCAGGATCAGCGCTGATGGAGTTCTGGTGCTCAAGGCTCAGCGTCACCGCACTCAGGGCAAGAACCGGGACGATGCGATTGCGCGGCTCGTGGAGCTTTTACGAGAGGCGAGCTTTGTTCCAAAGCCCCGTCGAGCAACCAGGCCCACCCGCGCATCCAAAGAAAGACGGCTAAAACGAAAAGATATAAATAGCAAAAACAAGGCTTTACGTAAGAAACCGAATGTTGATTAGCTGGCCGCTGATGGGTAAAGTCCCCGCTCTCAAAATTCAAACTGGACTGTTGTATGCCCAAGCCCCGTGATCTAGAGCGCCTAAACGCTAACCTGCCGGTCTTCATGGCGCTATTTGACGGAAAGGTGACCGAAACTGACGCCGAAGAAGGCACAGTGACTCTGACATTTACTGTGGGCGAGAACCTGTGCCACTCGGGAGATGTGGTGCAAGGTGGCTTTGTTACAGCGATGCTGGATGCGGCCATGAGTCACGCCGTGTTCGCTTACGACGACACGGTAGGTAACCTATCTTCGTTGGAGATTAGTACTCGTTATCTTGAGGCGACGCGGGCCGGATTTTTAACGGCGGTAGGCCGAATCGTTCGTCTCTCGCATAAAACCGCGTTCCTTGATGGTCAGCTGTTCAACGCTGAAGGCACGCTTTTGGCGACAACCCAAAGCGTCGCCAAAATCTACCGCAAAACTAAAGATTTCTAAGGACTATGTGCGGCCGCTTCAACGTCGTTAGCACGCCAGGTTTGCAGGCCCTCCTCGATGGACTGGGTGTTGATTTACAGCTCCCCGAGCCGATTTACAACATTGCACCCACCGAGTCCGTGGGATTGTTGCGGGGTAACGAACACGGTGAGGTCAGACTCTCATCGGCGAGGTGGTGGTTAACACCATCGTGGTCAAAAGAAGTTAGTCAGAAGTACGCGATGTTCAATGCCCGTAGCGAAGGCCTCACTAAAAGTCCGGCTTTTCGAAAGCCCTTTGCCAGCCAGCGCGGCATCGTGCCTATGTCATCTTTTATAGAGTGGCGCGGGAGCAAGGGAGATAAGCAGCCCTGGTTAATCAGCAACGAGGACTCGGCACTGGCCGTGGCGGCGCTGTGGGATTTGTGGTCGGCTGTTGCCGATTCAGATAGTCAGGACAAGCCGTTATTGTCGTGCACGCTGGTGACCACGGCCGCTGCGGAGCCCTTTAAGCCCTGGCACTCGCGCATGCCTGTGATGCTCTCAGCGGGAGATAGAGAGCGATGGCTGGACAATGGGACGCCTATTGCCTCAGATGATCCGCTCTTCGAGCCGAGACTACGCGAGCCCCTGAGACTGGCGCCTGTCGCCAAGTCAGCGGGCAATTCACGCAATAAAAACCCCGACAGCATGCAGCCTGCCGGGGAGTGGGCGACCCTTCCTGCGGGGGATAAATAACGCAGGTAGGGGAGTGATTTAATCCACCAGCGCCTGGTAGGTCAGCACCCTGAACTTTTTGGCGAGCGGTGTCCGATGGGGGACACTTTGGACCATAAAGATACCGACAACCTTGTCTTCGGGGTCTATCCAGAAGTTTGTGCCCGCTGCACCGCCCCAGCCGTAAGCGCCATCCGCACCCAGTTCTCCGCTTTTTCCTCCGGTGCTCTCGATGATTCCCACGCCCAAGCCAAAGCCATCCATGCCCCAGAGTCCGCTGGAGTCTGCGCCGCCGAGGTGATCCTTGCGCATGTGCTCGATAGTTTTAGGTGATAGCAGCTGCACGCCGTTTAGCCTGCCACCGTTAGCAAGCATCAAAGCAAAACGGAGGTAGTCGTAGGTGCTGGACACCAAACCGCCGCCGCCACTCTCAAAGAAACCGCCTTCGAGAAAACCCTGCGAAAGCTCCGGGTCTGCGGGTACCAACTCCATCTCGTTGGTAAATTGCCAGGGACTGTTCCAGTCCACGACCGTGCCCTTGGGCATGTAGAGCGAGGCAAGCCGTGATTGCTTATTCTCAGGTACAACAAAAAAGGTGTCTTTCATGCCCAGCGGAGCAAAAATTCGCTCCTGAAGAAAATCGCCAAAGGCTTGTCCGCTGATCGCTTCTACAAGGGCTCCCTGAACGTCTACAGATACGCTGTAATGCCAGCGCGAGCCGGGCTCGAACAATAGGGGTAGGGTGCCCAGGCGTTTAGTGAACTCTGTAAGGGTGGGTGATCGCAGTAAGTCAGCCTCCCGGTAGCGCTTATCAACACCGGTATTGCTGAAGATGCCGTAGCTCATCCCCGCGGTATGGCGAAGTAAGTCCCGAATCGTAGGTTGCCGCCGCGGTGCTTTGGTTATCATCGCACCGTTGTCATCCAGCTGGGCAATTTCGAGACCCGCCAGGTCAGGAAGGTACATGCTCACGGGGTCTTCCAGTAAGAAGTGACCTTCTTCATAGAGCATCATCAGAGCGACGGCGGTAATCGGCTTGCTCATAGAGTAAATACGAAACAGCGCGTCCTGCGTCATCGGGCGAGCCGCTTCTCGATCAGCCATACCCCAAATTTCGTTAAAAACTATGGTCCCGTTGCGCGCGATAATGCCGTGGCCGCCTACCATTATCCCATCCGCAACGGCCTCCTGCATTCGATCGTTGATACGCTGCAGGCGTTTGCCGGAGAAGCCCTCTCTCGCTGGCAAAGCACTGGGGATCGCCATGGTTTTGAGATTGTTTTCGGCATTCGCTCCCTGCCCCAGGATGACGCAAAAAGTGAGAAGACAGACGCTAAGGGCGCCTCGCGGGAATGGATTTAGCATGTTCGTAGGTCTCCAGAGAGATTGCTGCAAAAAAAGCGACATGAATCAGTTATTCGCGACGTTTGTCGCACGCCAAAAGTACGATAAGAAATTGTGCCCGGCCGCACAAGGAGCGGCTATTGCACGGCAACTTGTCCACCGTTGGAGTGGTTTGTCGTCGGCTTGGCCTCAAACTGTGATCTGCCGCACAAGTAGCGCCTTCTGTTCTGTGTCCTTTGGGCGGCTCAGCTACTCTGTCAAAGACATAGCGGGTTGAAGGGCCGAGCCATCAGTCTCTTTTTACGAAGAAAAATTCTCCAGCTCTCTGCGGGAATCCCTGCCTTGGCATCGTTGCCGAGCACCAAGTCCGTTGCACAGGGTCTTGGGACCGACTACGAGGTGATTGTGTTGGGGGCGGGCGTTGCCGGCCTGGCGGCGGCAGAGCGGCTGGCGACAATAGATAGAGAGCTGAAGGTGCTGGTTCTCGAGGCCCGCGACCGAATTGGAGGACGCGTCCACTCTGTAGGACAAAAGAATGTTATTCGCGATGCGGAGCTGGGTGCGCAGTCTCTCACGCAATCCCAGGGCAAAAGTTGGCCAGTTATCGAGCGTCTGGGCTTAAACGTAGAAGAGTTTTCCGACGGCAGCCTGAGTCTCTACCCGGGCATGGCGGCGCTCGTGCGCGCCGTTGCGGAGGCTTCCAGCGGGAGAGTGCAGCTCGATAGCGAAGTCCAGGAAGTGTTTTGGCGTAAGGGACTCGTGGGCGTGAAGTACACCAACCGCGGACTGAGCAGTGCAGTAACCTGCAGACGCCTGATCGTAGCGCTCCCAGCGGGAGTGCTGCGCAGTGGTGCGCTGGCAATGAGCCCAGCTCTTCCTCCTTCCCGGATTGATGCACTGGAAGCATTGAAGCTGGATGGAGCGCTCAGTCTCGCACTGTCGTTTCCCGCGCAGCTAGCCGTTTTAAAAGACCGCTCTCAGTCGTGGCTCTTTGAGAATGAGAGTGCGCGTCTCCGTGCATTCCCCGCCGGTTCCTCTGGCGACGTGCTCTTGGAGGCGCAGTTCCTGGGTGCGCGGGCAGATACACTATCGAGGCAACCGGAGTCTGTGCAGCTCGCGCTGGCGATCAGGGCCTTCGAAGACGCGTTCACATCACTGCCAGCGCTGAGTGATGCAAGCTGGAGTGGCAGTGCGAATTGGCTCTCAGATCGCTACAGTCTCGGTGCGACCACGCAGGCCGGAACGGAACTCCTGCATCAGGAGCTGGCCAAGACTTTGGATGACACCGTGTTTTTTGCCGGCGACGCTACGGCCGCCCCCTCCGATGTTGGAACGGTGCACGGAGCCTACGGGACTGGTGAGCGTGCAGCACAAGAAGTTGCCGAATCTTTAAGTCTCATACCCGGTAGCGGCCCCATGGCCCGACTTGACAACTCAGAAGCACCTATTTTGGAGTTGCTCTAGCGCCGCCTCAGGGGCGATATATCAACTCTTGATTCCTTCTCTCTAAGGTCTAAGCCACGGGGAAACATGCTCCTCACGCTGGTATGCGGAGAGGCCTTTGGCTAGACTGGCGTCTTTCAGCAAGTACTCCTAAATATTATGACGACGCTCACGCATTTGGACGCCGAGGGACGCGCCCGCATGGTCAATGTCGGTGACAAGCCCGTTACCGCCAGACGGGCAATGGCTGCGGCGATGGTTGTTATGCAAGCCTCGACGCTCCAAAAGATTCGCTCGAACGGTCTTTCAAAAGGCGATGTACTTGCCGTAGCGAGAGTGGCCGGTATTCAGGCGGCGAAGCGTTGCGATGAGCTCATTCCCTTATGCCATAGCATTCCACTCGATGCGGTTAACGTGGACTTTGAGTTAGATGACTTACTTCCGGGCGTTCGGGTAACCGCCTCAGCAAGCGTGCAATCGCGCACGGGTGTCGAGATGGAGGCGCTGACCGCTGTTTCCGTCGCGGCGCTTACCATCTATGACATGTGTAAGGCAGTAGATAAGGGTATGTTGATCGATCAGGTCTGTCTTGTGCGTAAAGAGGGCGGACGCTCCGGAGTTTGGGAGCGATCTGACGCGATCAATGAAGCAGCAGCACAAGAAGGCGGGGATCAGTAAAGCGTGAAAATCATGTTCTTTGCGAGGCTTAGGGAGCAGCTGGGTAGCGATAGTTTTGAGATCGCTGACGGGGACTGTCCGGTAGATGTGGCTGCACTGCGCAGCCTGTTGCGAGAGAGAGTCAATGCTGAGCTGGCTGAGTCTCTAGAGGACCCCAATGTGTTTTGTGCGGTGAACCAAAAAGTTGTGGGTGAAGACAAGCCCCTGGCAAGTACCGATGAAGTCGCGTTCTTTCCGCCGATGACCGGGGGTTGAGCGTGTTTTCGGTGAACATCTGTGAACAGCCTCTGGATATAGCAGCGCTTACGACTGCTTTTCCGCGAAGCGCAGAGGACACGGGCGCTGTAGCTACATTTACCGGATTTGTTCGCGGCGATGGTATTTCCGCTTTAGCGTTAGAGCACTATCCGGGTATGACGGAGCAGAGCATCCTCGACACGGTTCACAGTGCGGCGCGCCGCTGGCCCGTGCAAGCCGTGCAGGTGGTGCATCGGGTGGGGGAGTTAAGTGCTGGCGATCCCATCGTCTGGCTGGCCGTGGGCTCCAGTCATCGCGCGGCTGCCTTTAGTGCCTGTGAATTTATTATGGATTATTTGAAAGTTTCGGCCCCCCTGTGGAAGCGCGAGCGAGATGCAGCGGGTCGATGGTATTGGGTTGATGCTAAGGATAGCGATGAAAACCGGGCACGTCGTTGGGGAAGGAGCGCAACTGCATGAGTTTTGATTCTCGTGAGTTGCGAAACGCTTTGGGGCAGTTCGCCACCGGCGTGTGTCTGGTCACGGTTGTTGATGACAACGGCGTGGCTCAGGCGTTGACGATAAACTCTTTTTCTTCCGTGTCTCTGGAACCTCCCTTGGTCTTGTGGAGTTTGCAAAAAGACGCGGAGATTTACCCCGTCTACGCTACAGCCCCTCACTACTGTATTTCGGTGCTTTCTCAGGCGCAGGAGGAGCATTCTTCGACTTACGCGGAGAAAGGTGGTCATCGACTGTCTGAGGCGCATTTTGAGCTCGGTCAAAACGGTGCTCCCGTTATTAAGGGCGCGCTAGTGAGCTTTGAGTGCAGTCTGGAGCAGACTTTCGATGGCGGTGATCACATCATCCTCCTGGGGCGAGTAACCCACATGTCTGAAGTCGATAGCCAGTCACCGCTGGTGTTTTTTTGCGGTCAGTATCGGGAGTTGAAATGAAGTTCTGCAGCGAATGCGGTGGTTCTATTGAGCTGCGTATTCCTCAAGGCGATGATCGCGATCGCTACATTTGCAATGATTGTGATCATATCCACTACATCAACCCCAGGGTGATTGTGGGATGTTTGCCGGTTTATGAAGACAAGGTGTTGCTCTGCAAACGCGCCATTGAGCCCCGTTACGGCTTTTGGACACTACCGGCGGGGTTTATGGAGAATGGTGAGACTACAGAGGAGGGCGCAGCTCGGGAAACCTGGGAAGAGGCCCGCGCCCGAGTGAGCAATCAACATCTCTACCGCGTGTTTGATGTCCCGTACATCAGCCAGGTTTACATGTTTTACCGCTGTACCCTCGATGACGGACTGTTTGGTGTGGGTCCTGAGAGTCTCGAAACTGCGCTGTATACGGAGCAGGAAATTCCCTGGGATGAAATCGCGTTTCCTGTGGTAAGAGAGACGCTGGAGGCTTTTTTCGACGACCGGCGTCGCAATGAATACCCCATCGCCGTAAAGCCCATTCGTTTTCGAAGGCCACCAAAATCTGATTGAGGCGATTACCTATCGCGCAGCGGTTTTGACGGTGGTCCTCAAGCGCACACTCGCTATAGACTAAAGGAGAAATAGATGGCTTTTCCCAAGATAGGCAACCTTGCACCTGCTTTTTCATTACTGGATCAGGATGGAAAAAAGGTAAGCCTTAAAGACTTTCGGGATGAAAAGAACGTTGTTGTGTATTTTTACCCCAAGGCCATGACCCCTGGCTGCACGACGCAGGCCTGTGGGCTTCGAGACAGCAAAGCAGCCCTTAAGAAGCTCGACACCGTTGTCCTGGGTGTGAGCCCCGACCCGGTAAGTCGTTTGGGTAAGTTCATTGAAAAACAGGAATTAAACTTTACCCTGCTCTCGGACGAAGACCACGCTATCGCGGACAAGTATGGTTGCTGGGGCCTTAAGAAGTTCATGGGCAGGGAATTCATGGGTATCTTGCGCACCACCTTCATCGTTGGAAAAGATGGTCGTCTCAAGCACGTCATGGATAAGGTCAAAACCAAGTCCCATCACGATGATGTGCTGGCGCTGATTAAAGAGTTAGGGCTTTAACAGCGTGGCTAAAAAACCTACTCCCTCGACGCGTATCGTCAGCTTCAACGCGAATGGCATCCGTGCGGCGAGCCGCAAAGGCTTTTTCGAGTGGATGGCCCAGGTCGGCCCCGATGTGGTTTGCGTTCAGGAAACCAAGGCACAGGTGCATCAGCTCACAGACGAGATGTTTCACCCCCAGGGCTATCACTGCGTTTATAACGATGCGATCAAGAAGGGTTATAGCGGCACGGCGGTGTACTCCCGCGTCAAGCCCCGGGCCGTCACAACAAAGCTCGGCTGGGAGCCGGTGGATGGTGAAGGGCGCTATCTCCAATGCGACTACGCAGGCCTTTCGGTGATCTCGCTGTATGTGCCCTCGGGCTCGAGCAGCGATGCCGCGTTGGAAAAGAAATTCATTTTTATGGAGCTGTTCTTCGAACACCTCCGCGCGCTGAGGCGCAAACGGCGAGAGTTCATTATTTGCGCGGATTGGAATACCTGTCACCAAAACATCGATCTTAAGAACTGGCGGCCCAATCAAAAGAACTCCGGGTTCCTGCCAGAAGAGCGTGCGTGGCTTGACCGGATTTACGATGAGATTGGTTTTGTCGATTCTTTTCGTGTTATCGATAAAGAGCCCGACCGATATACCTGGTGGTCGAATCGTGGCCAGGCCTGGGCAAACAATGTCGGGTGGCGACTCGATTACCAGATGATTACGCCAAAACTTGTGCCTGCTGTTCGCGCCGCGTCAATTTACACTGACGAGCGTTTCTCTGACCACGCGCCGCAGATTATGGATTACGCGCTGGAGATAAGAGAGTAAAGAGCTTGGATGTTTGCCGGGAATGTTCAAAACCGTTACATTCCCTCCCCATCCAAAAGCGGCCGTTCAAGCAGCCATGCGCAGTGCTAGCTACGTTGGTCGTCTTCCATCTTATGAATCACCTCTAAGGAGTTACCGTGTTTATTGCATCTGCCCATGCTCAGACTGCCGCTGAAAGCGCCCCGGCCGGCGGCGAACTGTTTCAGATTATTTTTCTGGTTGGCCTCTTCGTACTCTTTTACTTCATTGCCATCCGTCCTCAAAGAAAGCGTCAGAAAGAACATTCAGCAATGGTAGCGGCCCTTGGGAAGGGCGATGAAGTGGTTACCAGCTCAGGCATTCTAGGCAAAATCGTAAGCCTGGATGACAGCTATGTGGTTTTGAATGTGAGCGAGAAAGTGGAACTCAAGTTCCAGCGCGTACATATCCACGCGGTTTTGCCTAAGGGAACACTCAAGAGCATCGGCTAAGGGAAGGCTTTTCGCCGCGTCCGATGACTCTTTTCACCATAGACGTTACGCAGTAAGGAACTGGCAGCCATGGCTGAGCTCATTGGAACTGTAAACGGTATTGCCTGGGGGCCGGTGATGCTGGTTCTGCTCCTTGGAACCGGAATCTATCTCACTCTCGGATTGGGCTTTCTGACACTCCGTAAATTGCCCATGGGATTTAGCTTGCTGTTTCGCGGTCGCAGCGGTGCTGGTGCCGGGGACATTTCACCTTTCAGTGCGCTGATGACCTCACTCTCAGCCACAATTGGTACTGGCAATATTGCGGGAGTAGCCACGGCTATCACCCTGGGTGGTCCCGGTGCGTTGTTCTGGATGTGGATAACCGCATTGTTCGGCATGGCGACAAAGTACGCCGAGGCAGTCTGTGCTGTGCATTACCGTGAGCAGGACAGTAATGGCCAGTATAGCGGCGGGCCCATGTATTACATTCGTAATGGTTTGAAAGCGCACTGGCATTGGCTCGCGTTTGCCTTTGCAATTTTCGGCGCGTTTGCGGGTTTTGGTATTGCCAACACGGTGCAATCAAACTCTGTGGCTCAGGTTTTGAATGACAGTTACGCGATTAGCCCTATCTACACAGGCTTAACGCTCATGGTGCTCGTGGGCGCCGTGGTTTTAGGCGGTATAAAACGTATTTCCAGTGTTGCCAGTTTGCTGGTGCCGCTTATGGCGACCAGCTACCTGTTGATGGGCGTCATTGTGATCGCCATGAACGCCTCGGCGGTGCCCGCTGCGGTGGCCACTATTGTCGAATCTGCGTTTACCGGTTCTGCGGCCATGGGCGGCTTCGCTGGCGCCACAATCTGGGCTGCCATACGCTTTGGTGTAGCCCGGGGCATTTTCTCAAACGAGGCGGGTCTGGGCAGCGCACCTATCGCCCACGCTGCGGCGCGCACAAATGAGCCCGTGGAGCAGGGCATGATTGCCATGCTGGGAACCTTTATCGACACCCTTATCGTATGCAGTATCACCGGTTTGGTCATTGTCATTATGGATGTGCTTCCCAGCGGTGTGAGCGGTGCGAGTCTTACCAGCATGGCCTTTGGTAATGCCTTTCCTGGTGGCGATATCATCGTAACCTTTGGTCTGTGTATTTTCGCCTTCACGACGATGATCGGTTGGTCCTTCTACGGCGAACGCTGTGTGGTTTTTTTGGTGGGAACTAAAGGTGTCTTGCCCTTTCGTCTCGCCTGGGTGTTGGCGATTCCCGTTGGCACGGTGGTGCAATTGGATTTGATCTGGCTGATTGCCGATACGCTCAATGCGTTCATGGCGATACCCAATCTGATCGCACTGCTCTTGCTCGGACCCATGGTGTTCAAGCTTTCTCGTGAGTACTTTCAGCGCAGTTGATCGGCGGGCGCCTTATTTATGATCCGTTTTCGACTCTCGCGGTTTGTTGCAAGCCCATAGAAGGGTATGCTCCCTAAATGGGCGTCACACTCGACAAGAAGCTGGTTATCGCGATTTCTTCGCGGGCGTTGTTTGATCTTAGTAAAAGCCATCGGGTCTATGAAGAAGATGGCCTCGCGGCGTATTCCGAGTATCAGATCGAACACGAAGAGCAGCCTTTGGATCCCGGCGAAGCATTCCCTCTGGTAGAGAAAATGCTCCGCATCAATGCCCGTCTGGGTGGTGATAAGGGCGGAGACAAGGGGGTCGAGGTGGTTCTCCTGTCTCGTAATAGCGCGGATACCGGACTTCGCGTATTCAACTCCATTCAACACTATGGTCTGACTATCAGCCGAGCAGCGTTCTGTGGGGGCGAGAGTCCCTGGCGCTATATCAACGCCTTTGGGTGCCAGCTCTTCCTTTCCAGTGAGGCTGAGGATGTACGCAACGCGCTGGACTGCGGTATCGCCGCGGCTACCCTTGTCTCCAACAAAGGCGCAAACCGAGGTACGGATCAGCTGCGTTTCGCTTTTGACGGTGATGCGGTTTTGTTCTCGGATGAGGCGGAAAGGGTGTTCAAGAGTGAGGGTCTGGATGCCTTTGCTGCCAGTGAGCGGGCCTCTGCGCGGACACCGCTGTCAGGTGGACCCTTTAAGTCTTTTCTCTCGGCGCTTCACGACATTCAGCAAGCCCTCCCGGCCGAAGACCCACCAATCCGCACCGCGCTCGTTACTGCGCGCTCCGCGCCGGCGCATGAACGAGTGATTAGAACGCTCCGGGCATGGAACATTCGGATTGACGAGTCGATTTTTTTGGGGGGGCTGGATAAGACAGACTTCCTGCGCGCTTATGAGGCCGACGTATTCTTTGACGACCAGCCGGCGCATTGCGCTTCCGCAAGTCCGCACATCGCTACGGGGCATGTTCCTCATGGGGTTGCGAACGAAAGTTAAGTAAAAACCTCCCGCCTTATACCTAAAAGGCTTGAAAAAGCAGGGAGCTAATGGCTATTCTTTCTAACGCACGGACCTTGATATCCGTCCACCCGACGCCAGAGGCACCTTGGCCATGAAACTTCAGCAACTCCGTTACATCTGGGAAGTCGCACACCACGACCTGAATGTATCGGCAACCGCGCAGAGTCTCTACACCTCCCAACCCGGTATCAGTAAACAAATACGTCTTCTCGAAGATGAGCTTGGCGTCGAGATTTTTTCTCGCAGTGGTAAGCATCTGACGCACGTGACGCCCGCGGGCGAGGTGATTTTGAAGACCGCTGGCGAGGTTTTGCGCAAGGTCGAAAGCATTAAGCACGTAGCGCAGGAGTACTCCGATGAAAAGCGGGGTGCGCTATCCATTGCCACGACGCATACGCAGGCTCGCTATGTGCTTCCGGACGTGATCAGAAGCTTTATAGCCAAGTATCCCGAGGTTTCTCTGCATATGAACCAGGGCACGCCCATGCAGATTTCAGAGATGGCGGCTGACGGAACCGTCGACTTTGCCATCGCTACAGAGGCCCTGGAGCTGTTTAGCGATTTGATCATGATGCCCTGTTATCGCTGGAATCGTTGCGTCATCGTCCCCAAGGATCATGCGCTGGCACAGGTCTCAAAACTGACGCTTAAAGATGTAGCCGCGCATCCCATTGTGACTTACGTCTTTGGATTTACGGGGCGCTCGCGACTGGATGATGCTTTCGTCACTGCCGGTTTGACCCCTCGCGTAGTTTTTACCGCAGCGGATGCTGACGTTATCAAGACCTATGTGCGTCTGGGCCTTGGCATAGGCATTGTTGCAGACATGGCGCACAACGAGGAGATAGATAATGATCTGGTCGCCCTTGATGCCCGGCACTTGTTTGCGAGTAGCGTAACCAGCATCGGCTGTCGTAAAGGGACTTTCCTCCGCGGCTACATGTACGACTTTATATCGGACTTTGCTCCGCACCTCAGTCGTGATCTGGTGCGGGATGCCTTTCAACGAAAAACCCGATCCGAGCTGGATGATCTGTTTGGTGATTTGGAGTTGCCTGAGTACTAAGCAAGGTAGCGGACAGCTTGTTACAGGGTCTTTTCCAATGTTTTGAGAAAAGCACCGACCTTGTCTTGTTGCTCCTGATATTCAGCTTCTGCCTCCGAGTCGTCCACAAGGCCACCCCCCGCCCAGCAGTGGAGTCGCTGCCCCTCGTTAAACAGTGTTCGAATGGCAATATTGCTGTCGAGTCTGCCGTGACGGGAGAGATAAAAGAGACTTCCACACCACGACTGTCTTGGAGCGGGTTCAAGCTCGTCAATGATTTGCATGGCCCGATGTTTTGGCGCTCCGGTGATGGATCCCCCGGGCATGCAGCCAAGAAGCAGGTCCAGAGTGCTATGGCGGGGCGATAACAGGCCTGTTACGACGCTAACCAGGTGATGAACCGTAGAATAGCTCTCCAGGGTAAAAAGCTCCTGCGCGTGAACAGTTCCCGGGGTGCAGTAGCGGCCTATGTCATTACGCAGCAGATCGGTAATCATCAGATTCTCCGCGCGCTCTTTTTCAGAGGCCAGCAACTCTGCGGCGGCGGCCTGGTCGTCCGCGGTGTTCCTGTGTCTGGGTCGTGTGCCTTTGATAGGGCGTGTCTCAATCTGAGCGTCTTCAACAGTGAGAAAGCGTTCTGGTGACAGGCAAAGAAGAGAATGCTCCTTCGTCAGCGGGAAGAAGGCGCTGAAAGGTGCTTTTGCGATAGTGCGAAGCTGACGATAGGCATCAAACAGATCGCCCGAGTAAGGCGCCGAGAAGGGCTGCCCGATGTTGATTTGATAGCAGTCCCCTTGGCCGACGTAACGCTTTACTGTATCGAAGTGCTGCCGGTATTCGTTCAGGGACCAGCTGTGCTCAAAGGCCTGCTCTAGTTTAAAACTCTGGGTTGCCGGCTCTGAGTTATCGTCTAAAAGCAGGCTATTGAGCCTCTTTACTGCGGCCTTAAGCGCTTGGGGTTCCCCCACGAGCCAGCTGCGTTCTTTCTGTCGATCCTGAACGATTGCCCATGGGTAGTAGTAAACGCTGGCGATGGGAAGTGTTTGGTCCGAAGAGGGCGCCAGGTTGTGGAGTCGCCGTCCGAGCTCGTAGCTGAAGTGGCCAATGTAGCCCCCATGGAAAGGCAGATCGTGGGGGTTTGGTAGCTCGGTAGTCTGTTGCTCCGCGAGGGTCTGCCATCGCTGTAGCGCATCGTCCAACGCGGGCCCTGAGCAGCTGGAATCAATCGTTAGGCTGCGTGCCACATCAGGCTGAGCCGCCAGGATGTCGAATCGTCCTCGCGCGGTGCCATCTGCGCTATCGAGTAGAACCGCAGAGCCCAGGCAGCGGATTCGTTCGTAAATATCACAGGCGTTGCTGAAGTAGGGTAGTGAGACGCTGTGTTTTATGTCATCGAGCTTTTCAACAGGCATGTTTTCGATGCTTACATTGGATGTTGATAACTCTCATAAGCTATTGTTTAAATTGACTTTCACCTACCTAGCCCCTAGGATTAAACGCCTTGATTTTGTCCTATCCCAAGGCTCTGAGCAGAGTATCGGCAAGCTCGGACGTTTTCGTATACTGACACCGCCGCATCCCCCATGGGGAAGAAGCCGGAAGAGAAAGATAGCGAAAACATTACAAGACAAGTCAGTACTCCAATTTCCGAAAGAGAGTTGTTCGCATCTATGAGTGATTCATCGAACGGTCGGGCCAAAGACTCGGCACAAGGCTCAGTCAACGCTTCAAATCTGCCCTATGCCACTTTAAGCAATCCATTCGCAGCAGCACAGGAGCAGCAGTTTGAGGTGCCGGGGCAAATCCAGAGTGCTCCGGGCTTGTTCGAGGAAACCATGAAAGCGGGTGCCGCTTTGCAGCGAAGACCGCATACAGCGTCAGGTGTACGCAGTATACAGCGACAGCATCTCAAAAAACGTATGACAGTTTGGGAGCGCATTGACTGTCTTGCCGATGAACCCCCAAGAATTCTTTATCAAAACTGGGGGCCAAATCTCGACGGCGCATCACTGGTTACTGCTCTGATTCGCGTGGGCGGTCGGGATGTCGCAATTTATGGCCATGACTTTACCGTGCGTGCGGGCTCCATGGACGCGACCAACGGTGAAAAGCTAGCGCGGCTGTTTGAACTGGCTGCGAAGCAGCGCATACCCCTTGTCGGTCTTAATGACTCTGCAGGTGCATACATCCCCGCGGGCGTTGGGGGTTTGGATGGCTACGCGGACGCCTTTACTGCGCTTCGCAAGATCAGCGGCATCGTACCCAGCATCATGTGCATGTTCGGTTTTAATGCGGGGGGAGGGTCCTATCTGCCCCGACAGGGCAGCTTTCTCATACAACCCAACGACACCTTTTTTGGGCTGACAGGACCCGGGGTTGTTAAGTCAGTACTGGGTGAAGACGTTACACCCGATGAACTCGGTGGGCCGGGAGTTCACAGTCAGTCAGGCGTAACGGATTTTGTAGTGCCTGATGAAGTTGCTGCGCTTCGCAAAGTGCGCGAGCTTCTCAACTACTTACCGAGTAATAACGGCGTGGCGGCGCCCCATCAGCCATCGTCCGACCCCATTTCGCGCAAGACCTGGGATATCGACGTTTTGCTGAAAAAGGCTTTTAACTCGCCCACGGGATTTAATACACCTATCGACATTACCGTCTTGATTCAGCAGCTCTGCGATCATGGCGATTTTCTTGAGCTGCAGTCTGAACGGGCGCGCAACACCATAACGGCGCTGGGCCGCATGGGCGGTAACGTTATTGGTTTTGTTGCCAATAATTCTGCAGTTGCATCAGGTCAAATTGACATTGGTGCGGCCTATAAAAACGCGCGTTTCATCCGCTTCTGTAATTTGTACAACATCCCGATTATCTTCCTCGAAGACACTACAGGGTTCCTGCCCGGCAGGGAGCAGGAGTCTCGAGGCATCGTGCAGGCGGGTCGTGCGATGCTGGATGCGATAGTCGATTTGCGCACGCCGCGCTTTCTGGTGCTTGTGCGTAACGCCTTTGGGGGCGCCTATGCCTCCTACAACAACTACTCTACGGGCGCTGACTTCGTGGTGGCTTTGCCGACCACGCGCGTGGCGGTGATGGGCCCTGCGGGTGTTGAGTATGTGTACAAGGATGAGCTTAAAAAGCTTCGTGCAGAGGCCAAGACTCGCCTCGGGCAGGAGCTCGAGGCGCAGCAGGCAGCGGGGCTTTCCAAAGACGAAGCGGCGGATGCTGCAAAGTCGCTGGTGGATGGTTGGATGAAGGCCGAAGAGCAGCTGCTGGCGCAACGTTACGAACAGGAGCTCATGAATCCCAACGAGGCCCTGAGTCTCGGCTCTATTTCTCAAATCGTCATGCCCTCGGATTTACGGCAAGTACTTGCCGAGCACATGGACTTTTGCCTGCGCAACTACGAACCCGCACCGATGGATGGTGTACAGCGCGAATTCCATTGATCCATACCTATTTGCTAAGGACCGGCTGCCGTGTCTAACGAATACTATTTGAAGAACCCATTAATCCATGGCGATCGACAGCTCGCGCGCCAAAGCAGTGCCTGGGTGAGTCAGTTTGATTGCTCACATATGCGCCCCTTGATCATTTGCCGTGGTCCAATCCGCAAAGAAGCCATCGATGTTTTTCGTGAGATGGGTATCCGGCATATCGGTATTTTGCTCTCCGAAAAAGACTCTATCGTTTATCAAAACGCACTGGCGCCAGAACTGCGGGTTATGCCCGATCCCGAGCGTATTCATCGGGTGCCCGATTACACGGGCGCAAACAAAGAAGAACGTGATCAGCGCATTCAGCAAATTATCGGGATTGCGCGGGACAACGGATACAATTCGATCTTTGCCGGTTATGGCTTTATGGCCGAAGACGAGACCATGGTGGCCGCTATGGAGGCTACCGGTCTTAACTTTATAGGCCCTTGTTCGCGAACCGTGCATGATGCGGGCCTTAAAGATGAAGCCAAGCGCACGGCATTAAAAACAGGCGTCTCAGTTACACCTGGTATCGATAACGCCACGGCGCTTACCTTGCTAAAGCGCCATCCCGATCACGCCGCGCTAGCAGCACTCATCCAGGCTGAGGGTCTGCCTCTCGAGCCCGAATCCCTGGATCCTGAACTGGAGGCCGCGGCTGACCAGGTTTTGGCGGCAAGCTATAGCAAAGGGGTAGATCTTTACACCGTTGATGAGCTGAGTGAGACCATCACCGAAGCTGTGCTGCGCATGAGCGAGGAGTACCCCAGTAATCGCGTGCGACTCAAAGCGATTAGTGGCGGCGGTGGTAAGGGCCAGCGAATCCTGGGAATCGGTGAGGCTGATCGAGCGGGTGAAATGGTTCGCGAGATCCTCAATGAGGTCAAAACTACCGGCGTGGGCGACAACAAGAACGTTTTGGTAGAGCTGAATATCGAGACGACGCGACATCAGGAAATTCAGGTTATTGGTAACGGAATCTGGAGCATGAGTTTGGGCGGTCGCGACTGCTCATTACAAATGCATGAACAGAAGCTACTGGAAGTGTCCGTCACGCTGGACTCACTTGCATTGGCCTTAGAAGAAGCCAAAGCGCAAGGCAATAGCACTGAGGCAGCAGTTCTCGAGCAGGATGTTCGCACTCTGGCGCAGATGGAAGATGAGGCCGCGCGCTTTGGCGAGGCCGTGGGGCTGGATTCTGTGTCCACCTTTGAGTGTATTGTGGATCGCGATAAGCATTTCTTTATGGAGATGAATACGCGGATTCAGGTGGAGCACCGCGTCACAGAGCTTTGCTACGCCTTGCGGTTCTCCAATCCTGAAAACTCCGAAGACCACTTTGTAGTGGAGTCGCTGGTCGAGGCGATGGTGCTGCTGGCAGCGCACGGACCCAAGTTACCAAAACCTCATCGTGTGCCCCGGTACAACGACAGTGTGGAAGCGCGTCTCAACGCCACCAACCAGGCTCTTCAACCCAGCGCAGGGGGCGTCATTGAGTACTGGTCGGACGCCATCGAAGGTGAGATCAGGGATGATCAGGGCATCAGCCTGCACAATCCCGATACTGACGTATTCATGAAGTACACCCTCGCGGGTGCCTATGATTCGAACATCGCCTTGCTCTTGACCGTGGGTAATACGCGACTGGATTGTTATCAGCGAATGGCCGAGACGATCCGCCAGACGCAAATGCGCGGCAAGGATCTCGCCACCAATCTGGAATTTCATTACGGCCTGGTGAACTGGTTCCTGGGACAAAACATCAATGCGCGTCCCACGACGCGTTTTATCGTTCCTTACCTCACAGCAGTCGGTGAATTGAAGCGTGAGGCGCTGGATATCGATCTGGAGCATGCGTGGCGGGAACTGAGCCGGCTGGAGATTGAAGCTGCTGGTGATGAGCAAGACACATCCCTGGCATCGACTCTGGACCTAAAGCACACCCTGTTGCTGCGTCCTATGGAGCTTCTTCTGGAGCAGCCCCACCTCCTGAGCGGTTGGCTAAGCATTCATTGCGACAGCTACACGATGATCAACGGGCGAGTCAGTTGGAACGATAATCCCATCGAGCTCCTGGCTGACCTGTATCACTTCCTGAATATGGATTACCTCCCGGGTGCTCCCGCGGCAGGCATGATTTGGGAGCATGATCACGATATTCTTCGCGAGGCGCAGGCGTTCTACGGCAAGCTGGAAGAGCTGCTGCCCGCCGAAGACTGGCTTGCCATGCAAACCCAGCTTTCAGAATCTGTCGCTCCCGAGGGCGTTGCTCTGTCTCCTGAGGAGTGGGCAGCCGCTCAGGCAGCACACCGTGGTTATCAATCAGGATGTTCCATACTCAGTATTCTTCCTGCAATTGCTGAAGCGACAGCATATTTCTCTCTCTGCGTGAACGACGATCTGAGCATCGATATCCCCGATCGCTTAAACGATCCCGAGCTGCAAACGGCGATGGCTAAAGTGCTTGTACCGCCGCCTGTGGCCAAATCCGATGAGATTCTTGCTGCCAGCGGCGGCATGTTTTACGGCAGAGAAACGCCTGAGTCGCCGCTTTTCGTGGAGAAAGGCGATCACTTCGATGCCGGAGACCCCCTCTACATTGTTGAAGTGATGAAGATGTTCAACAAAGTCTATGCCCCCTTCGCCGGCACCATAGAAGAAGTCCTGGTTGACGGCGACGGCATGATTATTAGTAAGGGACAGCCGGTGTTTCGAATTACTCCAGACGAAAAAATTGTCGTGGAGTCGCCTGAGGAGATTGCAGCAAGACGACGCGCTGCGACAGCCCGCTACCTGGATCAACTATAGTTTGTAAGATGCGTCAGCTTAGGAGTTGCAAGCCATGATTACCGCCCTGGATCACATCGCGGTCGCAGTGCCGGACCTGGAAAAGTCCATACAACGTTTCTGTGAGGACTTTGGTCTGCCTTTTGAAGGTCGCGAGGATGTCGAAGCGGCCAAGACTTCTACGGCCTTTATCCCGCTGCCGCCGACCAACATCGAACTTGTTCATCCCCTGAATGGCGAAGGTCCCATCGCCAAGTATCTGGATAAGCGTGGGGGAGGGCTCCACCATCTGTGCTTTCGCTCGGATGACATTTATGCGGATGTGGAGCGACTGCGTGAAAAGGGCTACGAGTTTCTTGCCGATGAACCGGCCCCGGGTGCGCATAACTCCCTGACGATATTTATTCATCCACGCAGCTGTGACGGCGTTCTGGTCGAACTCAATCAACCTGCTGACGAGCACTGAGAATTAGTGATGAGCGATAGCAACAAAGCAAGCGCCGAGCAGTTAGCGGCATGGGACGCCCTGGCGACCAAGCAAATGAAGGGTAAAAGTCCCGCTGATCTGATTTGGGAAACGCCAGAGGGTATCCCCGTTAAGCCTTTGTATACCGCGGCTGACATGGTCGGCCTCGATCACGCAGATACCCTGCCTGGGATGGCGCCCTATGTGCGTGGGCCGCAGGCAACCATGTACGCAGGTCGTCCCTGGACTATTCGCCAGTATGCGGGCTTTAGTACCGCGGAGGAGTCCAACGCTTTTTACCGAAAAGCATTGGCTGCAGGAGGGCAGGGAATATCTGTTGCATTCGATCTTGCGACGCACCGGGGCTACGACTCTGATCATGAGCGCGTGACGGGTGATGTGGGTAAGGCGGGGGTAGCGATCGACTCCATTGAAGATATGAAGATTCTGTTTGATGAGATTCCTTTGGATAAAGTCTCTGTGTCGATGACCATGAATGGTGCGGTATTGCCCGTGCTTGCGGGATACATCGTGGCAGCTGAAGAGCAGGGCGTCGCTCAGGATCAACTCGCAGGCACTATCCAGAACGATATTCTGAAAGAGTTCATGGTCCGCAATACCTATATTTATCCACCGGCACCGAGCATGCGGATTATCGGTGACATCATTTCTTATTGTTCGGCGAACATGCCGCGTTTCAATACCATTTCGATCTCCGGGTATCACATACAGGAGGCCGGAGCCAACGCTGCGCTGGAGCTCGCCTATACCTTGGCGGATGGCAAAGAGTACATTCGCACAGCGATTGCCGCGGGACTGGGAATTGACGATTTCGCGCCACGCCTATCGTTTTTCTGGGGTGTGAGCATGAACTTCTACATGGAGATCGCCAAGATGCGCGCGGCCCGTCTCCTTTGGAGTGAGATCGTTGCCGAGTTTTCTCCAGAAAATCCCAAGAGCTCAATGCTGCGAACCCACAGCCAAACGTCAGGCTGGTCCCTCACGGCGCAGGATCCCTACAACAACGTGGTGCGCACGACGATCGAAGCTATGGCAGCGGTTTTCGGCGGTACCCAATCCCTGCATACCAATGCACTGGATGAAGCGATCGCATTGCCTTCGGAGTTTGCTGCCCGTATTGCCCGCAACACTCAACTCATTCTTCAGGAAGAGACCGGTATAACCAAGGTTGTTGATCCCTGGGGAGGCTCTTACATGATGGAGTCCCTAACGCAGGAGATTGCCGACAAAGCTCGAGAGCTTATTCAGGAAGTCGAAGATGCCGGTGGCATGGCCAAGGCTATCGAAACCGGTATGCCCAAGCTGCGTATTGAAGAAGCTGCTGCACGGAAGCAAGCGCGTATTGATCGCGGCGACGATGTCATCGTGGGTGTGAACAAGTATGCGCCTACACAGGAAGACCCTATCGACATCCTGGATATCGATAACGCGGCGGTGCGTGAAGCGCAAATTGCCCGGCTACAGGAGATTCGAGGCTCCAGAGATAAGGCGGCCGTGGACAAGGTGCTGGCTGATATCACGGCATGTGCGGCCGGTGGCCCGGGTAACTTGCTCGAGCTATCCATTAACGCAGTGCGGCTCCGTGCTACCGTTGGCGAGATATCCGACGCCATGGAAGCCGAGTTTGGGCGATTCACCGCGCATGCTCAAACGGTGTCAGGTGTTTACGGTGCCGCGTTTGAGGATGATGAGAACTGGAAAATGATTAGCGCTGACATTGATAGTTTCGTCGAACGCCATGGGCGTCGCCCACGTATGCTGGTTTGCAAAATGGGCCAGGACGGGCACGACCGCGGCGCCAAAGTGGTAGCGACGGCCTTCGCGGATGTGGGCTTTGATGTTGACTTGTCGCCCATGTTTTCTACCCCGGCTGAGGTGGCAAGACAGGCTGTGGAAAACGATGTGCACGTCGTAGGCGCATCAAGCCTGGCGGCGGGGCACAAAACACTGATTCCGGAGTTGATTGCTGAGTTGGCGAAACTCGACGCCAGCGAGATTGTTGTCATCGCCGGAGGCGTTATCCCCGAGCAGGACTACCCGGCGCTAAAAGAGGCGGGCGTACAAAGCATTTTTGGCCCTGGCACAGCAATACCCGAGGCCGCACGAGAAGTACTTGAGGCGGTCAACGCGGCCACGGAGTGACTGAGTGCCTGCGCTCGACACCAATAGTATTCTGGCGGGGAATCGTAGAGCGCTTGCCAAGGCAATAACGCTGACGGAAAGCTCCTTGCCTGCCCATCGCGAGGAGGCTCAAACACTCCTCGAGGCGCTGTTACCGCACACCGGCAAGAGCATTCGCATCGGTATTAGCGGCGTGCCGGGCGTAGGCAAGTCCACATTCATTGAGTCCTTTGGACAGCTGCTTTTGTCAGCGGGGCATCGCCTGGCTGTATTGGCCGTGGATCCCAGTTCACCGGTAGCTGGCGGATCCATCATGGGTGATAAGACCCGCATGGAACAGCTGTCTCTGGAGGAGAACGTTTTTATTCGTCCTACTCCCTCGGGCGGAACACTCGGTGGTGTTGCGCAAAAGACGCGTGAAACCATGCTGCTCTGTGAGGCCGCGGGCTATGACGTAATCATCGTGGAGACCGTAGGGGTAGGGCAGTCGGAATTCCAGGTCGCGGGCATGGTGGATTTCTTTATGCTCCTCATGCTGCCCGGCGGTGGCGATGAGCTCCAGGGTATTAAGAAAGGCATCGTCGAGATTGCCGACGCTCTCGTGATCAATAAATCGGATGGTGAGGGCGCCGGTATTGCTGCTGCCACGGAATCCCAGTATCAGTCTGCCTTTGGCCTGCTGAGAAGCGAGGCCCACTGGACTCCTGTAGTCACGCGCTGCTCAGCTCTGGAGAAGACCGGTCTTGATGAGGTTTGGAGCATCATTAAGTCCTACGTGACGTCGACCACAGAATCGGGTTTCTTTGCGCATCAACGGGCCACGCAGAACCGGCAATGGATGCATCAGTTAGTGCAGTCAATGCTGTTACGGCGTCTCAAGGAGAGTGCAGCCGTAACAGCGGAACTTCCGAAGCTCGAGTCCGAAGTCGAGGCGCAGCGCATTACGCCGTACACAGCCGCGCGGCGGGTTATCGACTTGCTCAATAGTGCTTAGGCATGGCATACCGCGCCCTCGAAAAGCTGATGAACCTGCACGATGGCTACCGAAAGGTCGTTACTGTCCGTGGGCGTCAGTTGTTACTTCTTCAGGAGGGAGGGGCTCTGCACTTGATTGATCGCCATTGTCCCCATCAGGGGCAGGCGCTGGATGGGGCGCGCGTTGATAGCGGCCTGCTTACCTGCCCAAAGCACGGCATCCAGTTTTCTTTGCGAAGCGGCACCGCCAGCGGTCATGAATGTGCGGCTCTGGGGGTGCACACCGTGGTTTATGAGGGAAACACCGTAGGTGTCGATGAGTAGAGCGTTTGCAGTGCGCTAGATCGCGGCCGCTGTTTATCAGTCCCTCAAATGGATAGAGCGCGAAACTCCGGATCAACGTGACCCAGGCGCCAGAGTTCATCAAATCGGCTAAGCGACGCCTCGCTACGTGGGCGATCGTTAGGCCGATAGAATCCGAAATCAGCGTCACTGCTAGGTAATTCAAGCAGGCTGTCGCGATCCCTCACGACCAATGTCTCGCCATTCCACTGTGGGTGCTCTGCCAGCCGGCGAATCTCTATGCGGCTTGGCAGGCGTCGACTGAGGGCTAGCAAGCGATGTCCCCTTTGAACAATCGCCCGCGCGTCCTGAACCAGAATTTTTACATGGCTCAGATTGCCGCCCCGCAGAAACGCCCTGATGGCGGTGGCAAGGTCTTCCTGATCAAAGACTCGATTGTCGAGATTCGGACTCAATATGCGTAACTCCCGCCGTGCGTGGTGAGCCTGCGCAACCACGAGCTCCGCAAAAGGATCTGGATAACGCAACTGCATGATTGCTTCATTCCACCGCCGGTAATCCAGTGTGCTGCTCATATTGAGGTGTTTGATGCCAGCTTCATCGAAGGGCTCGCCGTCAGCAACAAAGCCTGCGTTTTCATAAAACCGCACAGCGTCAATCTGGGCGTGGAGATAAAGGTGTCTGTCACCACGCTGTCTTGCGAGGCTTACAAGCTGGCTGAGGAGCCTTGCGCCGATACCCTGACCTCGGTATTGGGCGATAACAGCCAGTCTTCCAACGCGCCCGTCGGCCAACAGGCGACCACAGCCAATGGCCACACCTTTGAGTTCGGCGATGACATGGATAGCCTTGTCGTCGCGCCCATCCCATTCGATGTCTTTGGGAACGCCTTGCTCCAGCACAAATACTGCGCTTCTCAGACGCTCCAGTTCGGCGGCATCTGCGGACCATAGCGCCTCTCGTACCAGTACTTCCTGGGACTCAGTCATAGAAAAAAATCGCCCCTTCAGTATAGAGCCAGAGTAGGAGGCCCCGAGCGGCATCATGGGCGTTCAGTGTCTCTTCGAGAAGAACGTCTTCATTGCCACAGAGGGCTTCTAAAGTCTTCTGGAGAGCCACAGGGGCGTCGTGAGTGCAGCCGTGGGCGAACACCAGCAACTCATCGTTGCGCGCATGCCATGCTATTCGGCTCTCGGGCGTTCGGGCAACCCAGGTACCTTGCTCCTCGAGATTAAGTTCAGTGGCAGGGTCGGGCGCCGGGTCGGAGCCGGCTGCACTGTTGGTTATCGCCTCACCAAACCAGCGAGGGTCGTCGTTATCAAACACGCTAAGGAGCTGCGCTCGAGCGAGATTCAGATCTTCTGTGGTGATCTCCCCCGCGTGCTTTGCCGCTTCTCTTGCCGGATCCTGAAAAAGGAGATCGTCCTCCAGGTCCGTGAGGCGATTATCAGCCCAGCGGGCGAGGAGATCACTTTGCCGCGGCGCTCTAAACCCGATAGAGAAGCTTGTGGACTCGCCTACACTGGTACCGTAGTGCGCGATCCCAGGGGGCACATAAAGCACGTCGCCTGTATTCATTAGGTATTCACTGTGTACTTCGAAATCCGCCAGAAGCCGTAAGTCCGTGTCCTGCAGGAGGGGGCTCTCTCCGTTGCACAAACCGCCTATCTGCCACAGTCGCTGACCGGCGCCCTGAATTATAAATACATCATAGTTATCGTAATGCGGACCGGCGCTCCCGCCGTCTGTCGCGTAGCTCATCATGACGTCATCCAGACGCCAGGTGGGGAGAAAACGCACAGCGTGAAGAAGCTCGGCGGCGTCATCCCAATGCTGGTCGACACCGTGCACCAATAAGGTCCAGCTACCCGGTCGATCATAGCTGTTTGTCGTAAACGGACCGCGTTCCTGATGCCAGCTGTAACCCTCATGAACGACAATCCTGCTATCGAGCCCGGACTCCATGGCAAGTCCGGCAAGCTCATCGCCGTCGGCGGGTACTTCGAAGTTCTCAAAACCCCCGGGAACAAACAGATGCTTACGCTGCCAGTACTGCGCGAGAAACTCCGTAACGTCCAGCTGCAGGCGATAGCGAAGCACCGCTCTAGATGTTCCTCGCCTGTTCAGCGGCGTTACCCACGTAGCTCGCGGGGGTCAGTTCCCGAAGCCCTTCCCGGGCTTCTTCGGGTATGTCCAGGGTGTCTATGAACTCACGAATACGCTGGGCAGTAACTCGCTGTCCCCGGGTGAGGGCCTTAAGTTTTTCATAGGGCTCTTCCACTCCGTAACGACGCATAACGGTTTGTATAGGTTCTGCGAGCACTTCCCAACTGGCATCCAGGTCGTCGTCCATGCGGGCGGGGTTGCTTTCCAGTTTACCTATCCCTTTGGCGAGGGACTCCAAGGCGATGAGCGTGTAGGCAAAGCCAATGCCCATATTGCGAAGCACCGTGGAGTCACTGAGGTCGCGCTGCCAGCGGCTGACCGGGAGCTTATCGCTAAGATGCGTGAACACCGCATTTGCCAGACCCAGATTGCCTTCGGCATTCTCGAAGTCGATGGGATTGACCTTGTGCGGCATGGTGGAAGATCCGATCTCACCCGCAACGGTTCTTTGCTTGAAGTAGCCCAGAGAGATGTAACCCCAGACATCCCGGGAAAAGTCGAGCATGACGGTATTGGCGCCACCAATGGCATCGAAGAGTTCGGCCATGTAATCGTGCGGTTCTATCTGGGTGGTATAGGGATTCTGCTTAAGTCCCAGGTTTGCGATGAAAGCCGCACTGAAAGCTTCCCAGTCAATATGGGGGTAACTCGCCAAATGGGCGTTGTAGTTACCCACAGCGCCGTTCATTTTGCCCAGCAGCGGCACGCTGGAGATGCGCGTAAGTTGTCGATTTAAGCGCGCTACGCTATTGGCAATCTCCTTACCCATGGTCGTGGGGCTGGCCGTTTGTCCATGGGTGCGCGAAAGCATCGGCTGCTCGGCAAGATCCCGGGCCATTCCCGAGAGTGTTGTGGCCAGCTTTTCAAACCCGGGCATGAGTACCTGAGTGAGCCCGTCGCGAAGCATGAGCGCGTGAGAGAGGTTATTGATGTCTTCGGAGGTGCAGGCAAAGTGTACAAACTCGCTGATACGCTGCAGTTCTTCATCGCTTTCAAAGCGCTGTTTTATAAAATACTCCACGGCTTTCACGTCATGATTGGTCGTGGCTTCTATGGCCTTAATGTCCGCTGCGTCATCCACTGAAAAGTTATCGGCGATGCCCTGAAGGCGCGTAACGGCCTGTGGCGATAGCGGCGGGACTTCGGTGATGGCAGGCTCGCGCGAAAGCGCCAGTAACCAATGTACTTCCACCACAACGCGACGGCGGATAAGGCCATACTCGCTGAACATGTCCGCCAAGGGGCGGGTCTTGCTTGCGTAGCGGCCATCTAATGGTGTGACGGCAGTGAGAGGGCTTAAAGGTAGATCGTCCATGGATAGGTGTTTTCCTTTCTGTGCTTTAGACGAGGCCTAGGCCACGAGATAATTCCTGCGCGCTTTTGAGCATTGTCTTTCTCTGCAGAGCCAACTTCCAGCGTTTGCCGCCGAGCTGCCGCCAAAGGTAGGCCGAACGTATGCCAGCTAACAACAAGCTGCGGACGATGTCGGCGTTCTGGCTGTTTTCCAGATGTTGAGCACTGCCCATTACCTTGATGCGCTGTGGGAGCTTACTGAAGGTGTCCTGATAGACGCCGGATACGCTGTGACAAACGTCACCCACATGATTGGCAAAGTGCTCAGCGCGAAAGTTCGCATGCTCCAAACGGGATCGCACGACATTGCGTAATTGCTCATCTGCCGCAAAACGACGCTCCAGGTGCAGGATGTTAAAAAAGTAGCGAACCACATCTCTTTGCTCAACTTCCTGCTGGTTGGCCAGCAGAGCACAAAGGTTTTGCAGGCCCAGTCTGGCGCCGGCGAGTCCCTTAAAAATATCTTCAGCGTGTTCCAGGTCAAATACGAACAGGCTGTGTACGGAGCTCTCTAAAAATTCCAGCGGATAGCTGCCGGTTTTGGAAATCTGATCCACCATGCGGGCAGCCTGAGCCACACCGGCTAAAGCGATGGTCTGTTCTCGTAGTTCACTCATGCTGTCAAGGCCAGGTTTGCTGAGGTGGTGGTGATGACGCCACCGCCCAAACACACCGTATCGTCATAAAGAACGACGGATTGTCCGGGCGTGATGGCCCGCTGAGGTGCATCGAAATGTATCCGATAGCCGTTGTTTTCCGCCGTAACGACGCACTCCTGATCAGGCTGGCGGTAGCGAACCTTGGCTTGGCAGCGCAGTGGCAGTGAGGGAGGCTGCCCGCTTATCCAGAACAGCTCCTCGGTCCACAGCTCCTGAGAAAACAGCGCTGGATTCTCGTTGCCCTGAACCACCCACAGAACTTTATCGCCAAGATCTTTGCCGGCCACGTACCAGGGTTCCTCGTTGTGTGCCGCCAATCCTCCAATGCCGAGCCCCTGGCGTTGCCCGATGGTGTGATACATCAGGCCGCTGTGCTCGCCGATCGTCGCTCCATCAAGGGTTTTGATCAGTCCCGGCTGAGCGGGGAGGTATTGTTGCAGGAAGTCTTTGAATCGGCGCTCACCAATAAAGCAAATACCCGTGGAGTCTTTTTTGTCGTGCGTGCGCAAATTTGCAGCGGCGGCCCTGGCTCGCACTTCCGGCTTTTCTATTTCACCCAGGGGGAACAGCGTTTTCGATAACTCGACGTGCCCCACGGCGTGGAGGAAGTAGCTTTGATCCTTATTGTTGTCCAGGCCTTTGAGGAGTGCGGGGCGCTCGTTCACAACGCCGCGTCTCGCGTAGTGACCCGTGGCGATACGATCGGCGCCGAGCTCCAGTGCATAGTCAAGAAAAGCGCGAAACTTGATTTCTCGATTGCAGAGGATGTCGGGGTTAGGTGTACGTCCCGCTTGATATTCCGCCAAAAAGTGCTCGAACACATTGTCCCAGTATTCGGCGGCAAAATTAGCTGCGTGGAGTGTGATTCCCAGCTTGTCTGCGACAGCCTGGGCATCCGCGTAGTCGGCCTTGGCCGTGCAATACTCGGTGCCATCATCCTCATCCCAGTTCTTCATGAACAGGCCTTCCACCTCGTAACCCTGTTCCAACAGCAATAGGGCGGCAACGGAAGAGTCGACTCCTCCGGACATGCCTACTATGACTTTTTGGGATGCTGCCATGCGCTGTGATTACGATCCGGATTGCTGTTTTAACGGCGCTGCATTCTAGCAGACTGCGGCGCTGGTGCTTAGCGCGTCAGCGCCTTCGGGGCTTGCGTTTTTGAGGTGTATGGGGAGCCCCTTGTGGGAGATTTACTACGACGGTTCGATGTTGTCCGGGAGAGAGGTCGTCAAGGGACCAATCTCCGATGCGGGTCCTGATCAAGCGCAGCACAGGGAAGCCCACACTGGCGCACATGCGCCGGACCTGACGATTGCGACCCTCCTGGATCGACAATTCTATCCAACTTGTGGCTTGGGTTATGCGCTCTCTGATGGGCGGGGTGCGATCCCAAAAGGTTGGACTTGCGAGTCTCTGAACGCGTGCGGGTCGTGTCAGGCCATCTTTAAGGGTGACGCCATTCTTTAAGCTGCTTATGGCCTCCGGGCTTATCTCACCTTCCAGCTGCACCGAATAAGACTTCCACAGTTTGAATCTGGGGTCGGCAATGCGCTGTTGAAGACGGCCATCGTTACACAACAGTAACAGCCCCTCAGAGTCATAATCGAGGCGGCCGGCGGGGTAGTAACCCGGCTCGGTGATGTAATTGGCCAGCGTGTCTCGCTCTGATGCGTCGGTAAACTGGCTCAGCACCCGATAAGGCTTATTAAAAAGAATGAGCTTGGCCATTAATGGAAATTCAACGAAAAGGCCGCCATGTGGCAGCGCATTCTGATAAGATGGCTCGCGATTTTTGGGAGCTCGGAGGGTTCAAAAGACCCGCGTTGTGCAGTTTCAGTCTGCCTCTCATTGATCGCCTCTGTGCTTTCATCGGATAGCGTCTTTTGACTGGATTCCGATGAAGTTTGCAGCGTTTATAAAACGGAAATTTGATGTCAGAGCATCCTTCAAAAGACGGTGTGTTCTGAATGCCTAACAACAGTAATAGCCAAGCCTGGAGTGAATCTATGGGTTATCAGCATATCAATGTGCCAGAAAGCGGCACGCGTATCACCGTTAACGACGATAACAGTCTCAATGTACCGGACAACCCGATTATTCCGTACATCGAAGGAGACGGTATCGGCGTAGATATTAGCCCGGTGATGATAGATGTCGTTGATGCGGCAATTGAGAAGGCTTACGGCGGCGACAAAAAGATCTCGTGGATGGAAATATACACCGGCGAAAAAGCAGCCGAGCTGTATGAAGGGGACTGGTTCCCAGAAGAGACACTCGATGCCATCAAAGAGTACTCGGTAGCCATAAAGGGGCCTTTGACCACGCCGGTAGGTGGAGGCTTTCGTTCTCTGAATGTCGCCCTGCGACAGGAGTTGGATCTCTATACCTGCCTGCGACCCGTACGTTGGTTCGAAGGCGTGCCTTCGCCTGTGAAAGCGCCCGGCGATTGCAACATGGTGATCTTCCGTGAGAACTCCGAAGACATCTACGCCGGCATTGAATACGAAGCGGGCACTGAAGAAGCTCAAAAGGTCGTGGATTTCATTATCAATGAAATGGGCGCCACCAAGATTCGCTTCCCGAACAACGTCGGTATTGGCATCAAGCCCGTATCCGAAGAGGGCACCAAGCGCCTGGTGCGCAAGGCGATTCAATACGCCATCGATCAAGATTTGCCTTCAGTGACACTGGTACACAAGGGCAACATCATGAAGTTCACCGAGGGTGCGTTCCGTGACTGGGGCTATGAGTTAGCTCAGGAAGAGTTCGGTGGCGAACTCCTTGACGGTGGTCCATGGGTCTCAATGAAAAACCCGAATACGGGAAAAGAAATCATCGTTAAAGACGTTATTGCCGATGCGATGTTGCAGCAGATCCTGACGCGTCCCAAAGATTACTCTGTGGTAGCAACGCTGAATCTCAACGGTGACTATCTGTCTGACGCCCTGGCGGCGCAGGTCGGTGGAATCGGCATTGCACCCGGCGCGAACCTCTCTGACAAGATCGCCTTGTTCGAGGCAACCCACGGTACGGCACCCAAGTACGCCGGTCAGGACAAAGTGAACCCCGGTTCTCTTATCCTTTCTGCAGAAATGATGCTCCGTCACATGGGATGGAACGAAGCCGCTGATAAGATTATCGACGGTATGAATGGAGCGATTCAAAACGGCACAGTCACCTATGACTTTGAGCGTCTGATGGACGGTGCGACGCTGGTAAGTTGCTCAGGATTTGGCGAGAAGATCATCGCGTCTATGTCCTAAAGAGTTCCGAAAATGGTGTGGGCTGCTATTTAGAGCCGTCCAACAGCAAAACCCGCCCGGGCAGCCGCGGCGGGTTTTTTGTTGTCAGCGCTTTCGGCGTCCCGCTGTGAGGCAGGTCCACTGAACTTTTTTCGGGGTTTGAGCTTATTTCGGGGGACTGGCCTCTGGACCCTCGCGCTCGCTTTCAAAAGCCTTATAATCGGAGCAATGCAAATTAAGCGTCATTTACAACATCGCAGCCCCCCATGCCGGATAAATGCTGGTGGCTCGCTTCTGGCTTTACCGTCCCAGGCTTCTGTCGCCGATGTACAAGTCCTCAGGGGAATCTCAGACAACGAGGTTTCTGCCCATTGGCGCATGGCGTCTCGTAATGAAGACAGCGATCAGAATGATCATGGCGGTTTGGCACTGGAGGAGGCGAAGCCCAAGCTCAAGCGGCCGCCACTGTACAAGGTTGTCCTCCTTAACGATGACTACACGCCCATGGAGTTTGTTGTTGAGATTCTTGAGGTGTTTTTTAAGATGAATCGCGAGCAAGCCACGCAGGTGATGCTTACGGTGCATACTCACGGCAAGGGGGTATGCGGGATTTATACAAAAGATATTGCAGAGACCAAGTCTGCCCAGGTTAACCAGTACGCGCGAGATCACCAGCATCCGTTGCTGTGTGAAATCGAAGCATCCGAGGACTAGCTCATCGAAGGAGATAGTGCATGCTAAGTAAGGAACTAGAACAGACGCTGAATGACGCTTTTCGCGCAGCGCGTTCCCGGCGCCATGAATTCATGACCGTGGAGCATCTGTTACTTGCACTGCTCGACAATAACGACGCCATTCGCGTGCTCAAAGCCTGTGGCGCTGAGCTCAGCGGTCTCCGTGGAGACCTGGTGGAATTTATTGACTCCACGACGCCGCTCATTCCCGAAGAGGAACAGGAGCGCGAAACTCAGCCGACGCTGGGCTTTCAGCGCGTGCTACAGAGAGCCGTTTTTCATGTGCAGAGCTCGGGACGAAGCGAAGTGACCGGAGCAAATGTGCTGGTCGCCATTTTCTCAGAGCAGGAATCACAGGCGGTTTACTTCCTGAAGACGCAGAGCGTTTCCCGCCTCGACGTCGTGAACTACATTACCCATGGTATCTCCAAGGTAGACGAAGACGGTGAGCAGGGCGGTGGTGAGTCTGAGCCGGAGAGAACCGAGACGTCTGCAGAGGAGGGCGAAAGCAACCCTCTGGACAGCTTTGCTACGAACCTGAACGAGGAAGCGCGGGAAGGTCGTATCGATCCTCTTATAGGCCGATCCGCTGAGGTCGAGCGTGTTATTCAGGTGCTGGCTCGTCGTCGCAAAAACAATCCGCTGCTGGTCGGCGAGTCCGGGGTAGGAAAAACAGCGATTGCCGAGGGACTGGCCAAACTCATAGAAGACGGCGAGGTCCCCGACATGCTCAAGGGCGCCGAGGTGTACTCCCTGGACTTGGGTTCACTGCTTGCCGGCACCAAGTATCGCGGTGACTTTGAGAAGCGTTTTAAGGGACTCCTTGCGGAGCTTAAGCGTCGTGAAGGCGCGGTCTTATTTATCGACGAAATCCACACCATCATCGGTGCTGGTGCTGCCAGTGGCGGCGTGATGGATGCGAGTAATCTACTCAAACCTCTGCTCACCTCTGGCAAGCTGCGCTGCATTGGCTCTACGACCTTTCAGGAATATCGAGGTATTTTTGACAAGGACAAGGCACTCAGCCGGCGTTTTCAGAAGATCGATGTTATGGAGCCCAGCCCCGACGATGCCTACAAAATCCTCAAGGGTCTCAAGTCGCGTTTTGAAGAGCATCACGGACTTCGTTATACCGATCAGGCTTTGCGTGTGGCGACGGATCTGTCAGCCCGTTACATCACTGACCGCTTCCTGCCGGACAAAGCCATTGACGTTATAGACGAGGCGGGCGCTTATCAGCAGCTTCAATCGCCTTCCAAGCGTAAAAAGGTGATTGGAAAACACGATGTAGAAGCAGTAGTGGCCAAGATTGCGCGTATCCCGCCAAAGTCTGTGAATCGCAATGACAAAGATGTGCTGCAGAAACTAGAAAGCAATCTGAAGATGGTTGTGTTTGGTCAGGACGCGGCTGTGAGCAGCCTGTCCACCTCCATCAAAATGGCCAGGGCAGGCCTTAGAGGCGGCGACAAGCCCATCGGCTCATTCCTTCTCGCCGGCCCCACCGGTGTCGGTAAAACCGAGGTCACCCGACAGCTGGCGAAGATTTTGGGTCTGGAGCTCATCCGGTTCGATATGTCGGAGTATATGGAACGGCATACGGTGTCCCGACTTATTGGTGCTCCCCCCGGATATGTAGGCTTTGATCAGGGCGGCTTGCTCACAGATGCAGCGACCAAACATCCGCACGCCGTCGTCTTGCTGGACGAAATCGAGAAAGCCCACCCCGAGGTTTTCAATCTGCTGCTGCAGGTGATGGATCACGGCACCTTGACGGACAATAACGGACGCAAAGCAGACTTCAGGAACATCATCCTGGTGATGACCACAAACGCTGGCGCGGAGACCATTAGTCGTCGATCCATTGGTTTTACCGCTCAGGACCACAGCACCGATGGTATGGAAGCCATCAGTCGGATGTTCACGCCGGAGTTTAGAAACCGCCTGGACAGCATCGTGCAGTTTGAGCCCCTGGGCGAGGATGTCATTCTCACCGTTGTCGACAAATTCCTTGCGGAACTTCAGGGCCAGTTGGATGAAAAGCGTATAACGCTGGACGTCGACGAAGACGCTCGCCTGTGGCTAGTCGAGAAAGGCTACGATCAGCACATGGGTGCGAGACCCATGGATCGCGTCATACAGGACCACATCAAAAAGCCCCTGGCCGAGATGGTGCTCTTTGGCGCTTTGGCAAACTCCGGAGGCACGGCGCTGGTGCGACTCAATGCGAGTGGCGACGGTCTGGATGTCACTGTTCCTGAGGCCGAAAACTCGCCTGAAGACGAGCTGGCAATGAGCTAGGTTTTTAAAGGCGGAGGAGGTTGGATCCGTCGTCATTAGCGCGATTGCTTTTGCTCTGTTGATAGAGCCTATCGCGCTACATTTTTACGGATATCCGCTGGTCTGGAATTCGGGTATCCGCTAGTCTGGAAAATGCAGCTTAGCGCTCGCGGTAAGTAATGCGACCTTTCGTTAGGTCATAGGGAGTGAGCTCTACGCGAACTTTGTCTCCCGTGAGAATACGAATGTAGTTCTTACGCATCTTTCCTGAGATGTGCGCAGTTACCACGTGGTCATTCTCAAGCTTTACGCGGAACGTGGTGTTAGGCAGAGTGTCCACCACTTCGCCTTCCATTTCGATCTGATCTTCTTTAGCCATTATTCAGTTGGGTCTACAGTAAAAAATCAGCGCGCATTCTGCCCGAAAAGCCTTCCAAGAGCCACCGTAATAGGATGTGAAAACTAGGCTCTAATCGCGCCGCCATGATGGGCAGTTTCAGCGCTATTCGGGGAGACGGTCGGCTCAAAGGCTCAAAAGGTTTCGATTAAGCCTTCCGTAGAGCGCTGCCATTGATTATTGATGAGGGTTTCCAGCGGCTGATAGTCGGATTTGTACGACATCTTGTCGCAATTGCGTATCCAGTAACCGAGGTAGACGTAGGGTAAGCCCAGCGTTTTGCATCTTTCGATCTGCCATAAAACGGCGTAGCGGCCCAGACTGCGTGCGTCTTCGTCGGGATCGAAGAAGGTATAGATCGCTGACAGGCCGTCGAGCATGACATCCACGACGGCGACAGCCACGAGTCGTCCATCTTCGCGAAACTCGCAGTACTCGGTGCAATCCCAGGGGTTGTTTAGAAAAGACTCAAACTGGTCACGGTCCGGCGGGTACATATCACCGTCGGCGTGCCGCGCCCTGATGTACCGATCATACAAAGCATAGCTCTCGTCGTTAGAGACAGAGCTGCGAATGCTTACCTGTAAGTCCGCATTTCGTTTGCTGCAGCGACGCTGCGTTCTGTTGGGACGGAAGTCGTTGACGTGTACGCGTGCGGGAATGCAGGCATTGCAATGGCTGCAATGAGGGCGATATATGTGATTGCCACTGCGTCGAAAGCCCAGCATGGACAAATTGCTATAGAGCGTTTGATCCACCGTTTGCCTGGGATCGATAAAGAGGGTGGTTGCCTCTTCGTCTTCCAGGTAGCTGCAGCGATGGGGGTAAGTGGTGTAGACCTTGAGGTCGCGTAATGACGAGGTCATAAGGCGATACCTCGATTAAAGAGCGCGCTAAACGTCAAATTAGCTCTCCGGTGCGCGCCGGCAGTGTCCAGTTGTCAGAGCAGTTCGTCATAGAAGTAGTTTGCTGAAGTCGATTCTCAAAGTCCACTCGAGAAACGTTTCTTGCCCCAAGACTGTTCAGATGTTCGCTCTCTATCTGGCAGTCAATAAAACCGCCACCGCGTTTCTTTAGTAGCCAAACAAGGGCGACCAGTGCGGTCTTGGAGGCGTTACTCTCTCGCGAGAACATGCTTTCACCAAAAAACACTCCGCCAATGGCGACGCCGTATAAACCGCCTACCAGAGATTGCTCTCGCCAGACTTCCACTGAATGGGCATGCCCCTCTCTGTGCAGCGCGCTATAGGCGCGGATCATATCGGAGTCTATCCACGTTCCTTGCTGATCTTCTCTGGGTGCTGCGCAGGCCTGCATAACGTCAGGAAAAGCCCGGTCAACGCTGAGTTTCAGGCGATTTTGGCGCAGGCTTTTTCGGAGGGACTTCGACACATGCAGTTCGTCTACGAGAAGGATGGAGCGGGGGTCCGGTGTCCACCACAAGACGGGCTGAGGAGACTCGTACCAGGGAAATATCCCCCGGCGATAGGCCGCAAGGAGTGTCTGGCTATCGAGACGGCCCCCGGCGGCCAGAAGGCCGTTGGGGTAGGCGAGGGCCTCACTGCTGGGAGGGAAGCTCTCGCCCGGTTCCAGATAGTTCAGGAGTGGCACAGGGCTCTCGGGACACTCAGGCCGTGCTGGAGGCGACCTCGTCGAGGTATTTTTCTGCGTCCAGCGCGGCCATACAGCCAAAGCCTGCTGACGTTACCGCCTGACGGTAAATGTGATCGCCCACGTCGCCCGCGGCAAACACACCGGGAACGCTCGTGGCCGTCGCGTTACCTTCGATACCGCTGTGGACCTTAATGTAACCACCGTTCATATCCAGCTGGTCCACAAAGATATCAGTATTCGGTTTGTGGCCAATGGCAATGAATACGCCCGCCAGCTCTACGTCTTCGCTCTCCCTGCCGTCCGTTGGCGCGATACGCATCCCCGTGACACCCGTCTCGTCGCCGAGTACCTCTGCCAGGGTGTGGTTCCAGCGAAACTCCACCTTGCCTTCTGCTTCGCGTGCGAACAGTCGATCCTGCAGTACTTTTTCAGCTCTAAGGCTGTCTCTGCGATGGACGAGAATGACTTTTTCCGCCAGGTTTGACAGGTAAAGCGCCTCTTCTACAGCGGTGTTTCCACCGCCGACCACGGCAACGCGCTTATTGCGATAGAAAAAGCCGTCGCAAGTGGCACAGGCGCTAACGCCCTTGCCCAGAAACTTCTCTTCACTGGGTAAACCCAGATATTGCGCGGAGGCGCCGGTGGAGATAATCAGCGCGTCACAGCTGTACTCACTGGATCCCTTGAGCTTGAACGGTCGGGTGGATAGGTCTACCGAGTCAATGTGGTCAAACACGACCGAGGTTCCAAAGCGTTCGACATGGGAAAGCATGTCCTGCATCAGGCCGGGGCCCTGAAGGTCGTGGGCACCGCCGGGCCAGTTTTCGACTTCCGTTGTGGTGGTTAACTGACCACCCTGTTGCATGCCAGTAATCACGACAGGATCCAGGTTTGCGCGCGCAGCATAGACCGCGGCAGTGTAACCTGCAGGTCCGGAACCCAGTATGATCAGCGTATGATGTTGAACATCGCTCATTGTGTTGTAGTCTCACTTAAAAAGGCGCCCATGGTAATGGAAGGCGGGGCTGTGATCAAAGATCAAATTAATATCAGGAAATTACTTTAAGCTATTGAATAAATTAAGAAACATCGTGAAACTAACACCTCTTCACAGAGGTAATTGAAATGCCCCGGCGACAGACAGAGGCCCAGGACAGCGCTTCACCCCGTTTACGCGAGGGCTTACTCATAGCTGTTGCTGCGGTCTGCGCGTATCTGCTTGTGAGTCTCATGAGTTACTCCCAAGCGGATCCCGGTTGGTCCGGGACTGGTGCAGGCGGTCAGGTCAGTAATCTGGGCGGCCCCACTGGCGCATGGTTGGCTGACGTTTGCTTTTCGCTGGTGGGTTATCTCGCTTATCTGTTTCCTCTCATGCTCGCCTACCGTGCGGCGCTTCTGTTTGCCGAGCGGCAACAGCCTCGGGAGTTTTCCGGGACGGTCCTCAGCGTTAGAGCACTGGGTTTAACCCTGGTAATGGCCTCGGGGACTGCCCTTGCAGCACTCAATGTGGGTGCCGGTGGGTTCATGCCTCAAGGGGCAGGGGGCATCGTGGGATTGGCGCTGGGGTCGGCAATGAATACTGCCTTTAATGCCTTCGGTGCCCGACTGATATTGCTCGCCGTGTTTTTGTTCGGAATGACTATTTTTACGGATCTCAGTTGGCTGCGACTGATGGATCGTCTGGGTGCTTTTGCAATCAATGGCTTCGGCACTGCAAAAGCACGGGTGCTGCAGTTCGTAGACGACATTCAAGAGCGCAAAGCGCGAGAAAAGCAGCTCGAAGCGCGGCGTCAGGTCATCGATCAGCATGTGGAAAAGGAAAAGAAGCGCACGCCCCCCAAGATCAAACCGCTAAAACCGCCACCGGAAAAGTCCGAGCGCGTCGAGCGGGAAAAACAGGTGCCCTTGTTTGACGCCCCCGTTACCGGCGAAGTGCCGCCCCTTGAAATACTTGATCTCGCTGAGCGAGACGCGAGTGAGGGCTACTCTCCCGAGGCCCTGGAAAAGCTGTCCAAACTTCTGGAGCTGAAGCTTGCGGACTTTGGTATCACCGCAGAAGTGACGTCTGTGTATCCAGGCCCTGTGATTACACGCTTCGAGATTCAACCTGCGGCAGGGGTTAAGGTTTCCAGAATTTCCAATCTCGCTAAAGATTTGGCGCGCTCTCTGGCGGTTATCTCTGTACGGGTGGTTGAGGTGATCCCCGGCAAGAGCGTGGTGGGTATAGAAATACCCAATGAGCACCGGGAGATTGTTAACTTTAGAGAAGTACTGTCGTCGCGCACCTTTGATCAATCCAAGTCCCCATTGACCCTGGCCCTTGGGCACGATATTTCTGGCCAACCCGTGGTGGCTGACCTTGCGCGGATGCCTCACTTGCTGGTGGCGGGTACCACGGGCTCGGGTAAGTCCGTGGGCGTAAATGCCATGCTGATTAGTCTGCTTTACAAGTCGACGCCCGCCGATGTGCGACTGATTCTGGTCGATCCCAAAATGCTTGAGCTCTCGGTTTACGATGGCATTCCGCATTTGCTGACGCCCGTGATCACCGATATGAAAGATGCGGCCAACGGTCTTCGCTGGTGCGTTGCGGAAATGGAGCGTCGCTACAAGCTCATGGCCTCTCTGGGTGTGCGAAACCTCGCGGGCTATAACCGTAAAATCCAGGATGCGGTGAAGGCGGGCACGCCTTTAACAGACCCACTATGGGTGCCTGATCAGCTCTCCATGATTCCTGTCGAGGAGCAGACTGCACCTGACCTGGAGGCGCTGCCGGCTATCGTCGTTGTTATCGATGAATTCGCCGACATGATGATGATTGTGGGTAAGAAGGTAGAGCAGCTGATCGCGCGCATCGCACAGAAAGCTCGCGCTGCCGGCATCCACCTGGTTTTGGCCACCCAGCGCCCCTCCGTGGATGTCATTACGGGCTTGATCAAAGCAAATATACCTACACGTATCGCTTTTCAGGTGAGCTCAAAAGTAGATTCGCGAACCATCCTGGATCAAGGCGGTGCAGAGCAGCTCCTGGGTCACGGCGATATGCTCTATATGCCGCCGGGCAGCAGTTTATCGACGCGCGTACACGGCGCCTTTGTGTCCGATGATGAGGTACACCGGGTCGTTGCCGACTGGAAACGCCGGGGAGAACCGGCCTATATCGAAGGCCTCCTCGATGAAGGCAGTAGCACTGCGGTAACCCCCGGTGAACTGCAGTCCGAGGCTTCGGAAGGTGATGACGAGAGTGACGCGCTTTACGACGAAGCCGTGCATTTTGTGACCAAGAGCCGGCGCGCGTCTATATCGAGCGTGCAGCGTAAACTGCGCATCGGCTATAACCGCGCAGCCCGTCTCATTGAATCCATGGAAGCCGCGGGCGTCGTGACCGAGATGGGTACGAACGGCCAGCGTGAAGTCATCGCGCCGCCACCGATTGAGGATTGATCAGGTGTTAAGAAAAATCATGGCGCTGCTGTTTCTCGCGCTGTTTCTGGAAAGTGCAGCTGTTTTGGCGCAGGACGACGCCGACGATGTTTGGCGCCTGCTGGCGTCTCAGTCTCAGGCTAGCGGTGCGTTTCTTCAGGAGCTATCGGACGAGGATGGTGAGCTCCTTGAACGTTCCAGCGGTCGCTATGCCGTGTTGCGTCCGGGATTTTTTCGCTGGGAGATAGATTATCCGGATCAACAGATGATCGTCGTGTCCGGGGCTCAACTTTGGCATTACGATATTGATTTGGCGGCGGCGACCCGTCGTGACACCAGCGATAACAATGCCTTCACGCCGCTGGAACTTCTCGCAGGAGACAGCGATGAGTTGCGGGAAAAGTTTGCCACGGAACGACTGGGCCCATCGCGGGTTCGCCTGGTGCCTACCTTCCCTCAGGCCGGTTTTGCCTCCGTAGATATCGCCTGGGAGGCAGATGCCGTTGTCGCGATGGATGTTCAGGATCGTAGCGGCCAACGGATCAAACTTGCGCTCACGCCCGACTCAGATCCGCAGCAGCTGACGGCAGAAGACTTTGATTTTGTCCCCCCGGCGGGCGTGGACGTGTATGAGCCTTCAGACTATTAGAAAGCGGTCATGACCGACGATCTTTTTGGCGCTCCAGAAGCGGCGCAGCCATTGGCGTCAGCCTTGCGCCCGTCCCGGGCTGAAGACGTGGTGGGGCAAACGCACCTGCTGGCTGAGGGAAAGCCGCTTTATCGTTGCCTCAATGGCGAAGCGCTGCACTCGATGATTCTTTGGGGGCCGCCCGGTGTGGGGAAAACCACCCTTGCTCAGTTGCTATGCGACGCCAGCGGCAGTCGAATGCTCAAGCTCTCCGCGGTCATGGATGGTGTAAAGGCCATCAGGGAAGCGGTGGCCGTGGGCGAGGCTGAGCGAGCTGGCGGTAGGCAATGCGTATTGTTTGTCGACGAGGTGCATCGCTTTAACAAGTCACAGCAGGATGCGTTTTTGCCATTTGTCGAGAACGGAACTTTGACGCTCATTGGTGCGACAACGGAGAACCCGGCTTTCGAACTCAACTCTGCGCTGCTCTCTCGGGCGCGAGTCTATCGCTTGCGCACACTTAGCGCCGAGGAATTGGCAAGGATACTGGAGCGGGGCGAAGCCGAAGTCGGTTTAGTTCTCAGTGATTCCCAGCGCGAGCGTCTAGCCCTGGCTGCGGATGGAGACGCGCGTCGAGTGCTCAACTTACTTGAGCTCGCTGCCAGCCTGAAGAGCGATGCAGGACGTCTGGATGCGGCTGGTTTTGAGGAGGTGTTGCAGGGGTCACCCCGGCGCTTCGATAAAAACGGCGATAACTTCTACGATCAGATTTCCGCGCTGCACAAAGCCGTACGAGGGAGCTCCCCAGACGCGGCCTTGTACTGGTACTGCCGAATGCTCGACGGTGGATGCGACCCGCTGTATCTGGCAAGACGCGTCATCCGTATGGCGAGTGAAGACATTGGTAACGCGGATCCTCGCGCCTTGAGCCTGTCTCTGGATGCCTGGCAGACGCTTGAGCGTCTGGGTAGTCCCGAGGGAGAGCTGGCTCTTGCCCAGGCCATTACCTATATCGCGTCGGTACCAAAGAGCAATGCTGTTTACATGGCGTTCAAGGCTGCCCAGCGAGCGGTAGCCGATGGTGGGTCGGACGAGGTTCCTATTCATCTAAGAAACGCGCCCACGGCGCTCGCGAAGTCCGAGGGGCACGGTGCTGAGTATCGTTACGCGCACGACGAAACTGATGCGTTTGCGGCAGGGGAGAGTTACTTTCCCCAGTCTTTGGATGGGACCCGTTTTTACGAACCTACGGAACGCGGTCTGGAAGGACGCATCAAGGCACGGCTTCACGATCTGCGGGTGCGGGATCGATTAGCGAGTCGACGACGCTATTCCTGAGAGTCAAAATCCAGCTCTGATCGCCGGTTTTCCGAGCCTGCTCTTGGTCATGACGCTTAACGCAACCCCCTAAACCCTTTACAATCCGCGCTTTTTAGCGAGCTAGCTGATGCAGCATCTGGTTTTTATTGCACTCGGTGGTGCCTGTGGGGCACTGGCTCGCTATGGGCTTTCCACGCACGTGCATAATCTTTGGGGTCACCCTTGGCCCCTGGGGACCATGCTCATCAATGCCAGCGGCTCTTTGGTCATCGGTGTGGTCTTTGTGATGCTCGAAAGGGCTGCCTTACACCCCGATTGGCGTAGCGTTGTGATGGTGGGTTTTCTGGGAGCGTTTACGACCTTTTCGACCTTCTCTTTGGAAACCGTCGGGCTGTGGTTACAAGGCCAGCTCGCTATGGCAGCCGCTTACGCGGTGATGAGCGTGGTGTGCTGTGTGGGCGCTGCCGCTCTTGGTGTTTATTTTACGCGAAGCTTGCTCGGCTAAGCTTCAGATAAAGGAACGAAATTAGATAATGCTTGATATCAAGGAAGTTAGAAAACAACCAGAGGTTGTCACGGCGGCACTGGCAAAGCGCGGATTCGTGTTCGATGTGGCGGCGTTCGAAGCGCTTGATGCCCGACGTAAAACGGCTGATGTAAGTAGCCAGCAGCTTCAGGCTGAGCGTAAAAGCGCCAGTAAGAAGATCGGGCAGCTCGTGGGTGACGGCATGAGCGTGGACGAGGCAAAAGCCTCCGTTGAAGAGACACTGCAGGAGATTGCCGGACGTTTGGAGCAGGCAGAGGCAGAAGCGCGAACCGTGCAGGCAGAGCTGGAAGCGTTTTTGCACAGCGTGCCGAATCTGCCCGACGCTCACGTGCCCGCTGGCAGTGACGAAGATGACAACGTTGTTGTTACCCATTGGGGCGAAGTGCCCGAGTTTGATTTTGAGGTTCGGGATCACGTGGATCTTGGTGAAGCCAGCGGTGGACTGGACAGTGAAATGGGCGGAAAAATTACCGGCTCGCGATTCACGGTTATCAGCGGTCCTCTTGCGCAGCTGCACCGTGCTCTCATTCAATTTATGCTCGATCTACACACTCGGGAATTGGGCTGTACGGAGCTGAATGTTCCTTACATCGTGAATAGCGATTCCCTACGCGGAACCGGGCAGCTACCCAAGTTTGCGGAAGACCTCTTTCGCCTGGAGGGCGACCAGGGTTATTACCTGATACCGACGGCCGAAGTACCGGTTACCAATATCGCTCGAGATCGTATTTTTGAAGATGGGGAGCTCGGCGAAGAGGGTATCCGCTTTACGTGCCACAGCCCCTGCTTTCGCAGTGAGGCCGGCAGCTATGGCAGAGATACCCGAGGCATGATTCGCCAGCACCAGTTCGAGAAGGTGGAGTTGGTGTATCTGACCCGCCCGGAGCAATCTGAGGCCGCGCTGGAGTCTTTGACGTTGCAGGCAGAAGAAGTCCTGCGACGCCTGGAGTTACCCTATCGAAAAATGCTGCTCTGCGGCGGCGATATGGGCTTTTCTGCGCGCAAGACTTATGACCTTGAGGTTTGGCTTCCGGGGCAGGGTAAGTATCGTGAAATTTCCTCTTGCAGCCTGTTTGGCGACTATCAGGCACGTAGAATGCAGGCTCGCTGGCGCAATCCTGCCACGGGAAAACCTGAGCTTTTGCACACCCTTAATGGCTCGGCGCTGGCTGTGGGTCGAACCATGGTTGCAGTCATGGAGAATTATCAGCGAGAGGATGGCAGCATTGCCATACCGCAGGTACTCCAGGCCTACATGGGCGGTGAGACCGAGATCGCCGGACCCGGGCGCTAGGTCAACAAATGGACTTCTTGCCCATCAACCTGCGACTGCGGGATCAACCCGTAGTTCTGGTTGGTGCTGGCGTTGTTGCGGCCCGTAAGGCGCGATTTCTCCTGGGGGCAGGTGCCATACTGACGGTTATCGCTCCAGAGCAGGATGCGCAGTTTCGCGCCCTTGGGGAGGAATTCAGTCTCACCTGGCAGCAGCGGGAATACGCCCCAGGCGACTTGGCAGGTGCCATCATGGTGATTGCAGCGACCCCTGACCGGGGCGTCAACGAGTCCGTGCATCGCGAGGCTCGCTCACTCAATATCCCGGTGAACGTCGTTGACTCTCCGGATCTATGCAGCTTCATCTTCCCAGCTATTGTCGATCGCTCCCCACTGATCGTGGCTATCAGTAGTAGTGGTGCAAGCCCCGTCCTTGCTCGTTCAGTGCGCAGTCGGATTGAGGCCATGCTTCCTGCCGCTACAGCGGACATTGCGCGTTTTGGTCGCCTGCATCGTGATCGAATCCGCGCAGCGGGCGAAAGTGAGGGGGAGCGTCGGCGCATCTGGGAGCAGATTATTGACGGGCCTATCGCCCAGCTAATCCTCAGCAATCGATGGCAGGCCGCGGAGCAGGCACTGGCCGAGCTCCTTGAAAGCCACAGCACGTCCGCGGTGGGTGAGGTGTACCTCATTGGCGCGGGTCCTGGAGATCCAGAGCTGATGACCTTTAAGGCACTACGGCTTCTGCAGCGCGCCGACATAGTGCTCCATGATCGACTGGTGAACCCTGACATTGTGGCGATGGCGCGTCGCGACGCGGACAAGCTCTATGTGGGGAAGCGCCGCTCAGATCACAGCGTTCCTCAGGATCGAATCAATGAGCTCCTGGTGGAACTGGCGCTGGAAGGCAAGCGAGTGGCACGGCTGAAAGGCGGCGACCCTTTCGTGTTTGGTCGCGGGGGCGAGGAAATCGAGCTATTGGCTCAGCGAGATATTCCCTTTCAGGTAGTGCCCGGTATTACCGCCGGAAACGCTGCTGCCTGCTATGCCGGCATACCCCTGACCCATCGGGATTATGCGCAGTCTGTGCGATTTGTCACGGGACACACCAAAGATGGAGAATTGCATCACCGCTGGGAGGAGTTTCTCAGTAATACAGAGACCCTGGTGTTTTACATGGGTCTCGTGGGCTTGCCGATTATCTGCAGGGAGCTGATAGCTCACGGCCGCTCCAAGGATACGCCTGTGGCTCTGATAGAGCGCGCGACCTCCGCGGAGCAACGTCTCCTGACCGGCACCCTCGGTAGCATAGAATCACTGGTAGAAAGCGCCAAGCCCCAGGCGCCAACCCTGATCATCGTGGGCAAGGTCGTGCTTCTTGCCGAACGTTTACGTTGGTACGGCAGTGGTTAAATCCGTCAACGATCCGCAGCTTGGTTTTTCGCAAACGCTCTTGCGTTGGCGCTGGCTGCTTGTGTATCTGCTTGCCTCCTGGCTACTGGCAGCGTTGATTCCAAGCCACTTTTCCATAGGGCCTTCCCAGGCGCTCAATCAGCAGCCTTTGGCCTGGTCCTTGTCGCCCGGTATCACGGAGATTCCCGACGGGGAGCTATTGCGCTGGAGCGCTCAGCGAGAGGGGATTCATTGGGCATCCCGTCCTCTGGACTTTCCCTCGGAGACTGAGTTCGTCAGCGTCAGTTTTTGCCTTGCCCGGGATGTCGCTCCTGAGACCGCTGCGGTGATGCTGGCCTCTGTGCGTTATGGGAGGCTGGACTTTAATCGTCAGTATCGCGTGAACAGTTTTTATAGCGGGCTGTCCGGTGAGTGTTTTGATGAGTCGATTCCCAGACGCGAGGGCGACGGCCCCGCTATTTTGCAGCTGCAGTTTTTGACGGCCCCCGCTGAACTCTCCCTTGAGAGTCTCGCAGTCACGGCCCTACGCGAAAACCCCGTATGGCGTTTGCTTCGCATGGGTATGCTGGTAGTTGGGGTCATGCTACTGGTGCTCTTGTTTAGAGACTATCGCTACACCCGTCCGGGACTGCTTGTGATCGGTGGCCTGGGAATCGTGTTGGGCATTTTATTCGGATGTTGCGTGAGCGTGAATCTCAAGGCGGATATCTACGAGCTGTTAACGGGCGGGCGAAGCATTGACGCTCGGGTCAGTTTGCAAGCTTTACTGCAAATGCAGTTCCCCATTGGGGGATTTTCACTGTTCACCTTTATGCACGCAGTGTTGTTCTGTGGAGCCACATTTTTTCTGGGATTAGCGCGCCGCTATGGCTGGCTGGATTTGCTAATGCTGGCACCGGTCACCGAAACTTTGCAGCTGTTTGTACCGGGGCGGGGCCCCGGGATACAGGATATGTTAGTGGACTGGATCGGTATCGCGGTGGCTGTTTTGCTAGTCGTCCTGCTTCGGCGTAGTCACCGCGTACGCGCGTTCCTGGAGAACTAGCGCATCGACGAGAATGCTACCTGCCTCTGAGAGCAGGACATCCTCACTCGCTATTTCCTGTGCTGTGAGGACTTCGTTTTCTTCCTCTCCCTCTTCATCTTCTGCGCTCTGAGCGCCACTATCCACGAGCGCGTCTTCAATTTCCGAGTCTGTGTCCGCGGATGAATCCACGAGGCCTGCCTCATCCTCAGCTTCGTTATCATCACGCTCGTCCAAGGATGCAAGAGGTTCTTCTCCCAGGGCAACCCTGCGTCGATTTTCTATCTTCAAAGCGCGCTGCTCTCGTTGCTCCCGTTCCTCGCGACGCACACTTTCGTTGAGAGACACGCTGGTGATTGCGCGATTTTCCTCAGCTACCGCCAATTGATCCTGAAGATACAAAAACTCAGGGTTGCTGCTGCTACGGGTTTCAAAGATTTCTGTGAGCTGGGGGACCAGAGAATCCACGTTGCTGTAGCGACGATGGCGTACAGGGTTGATCTGATCCCAATCAAGCGCGTTATCCAGTGAGGATTCGCCAATCTCCTCGGGATCGTAGAGCGACGGGAAGGTGATATCCGGCACTACGCCTCGGTGTTGCGTGCTGTCACCGGAGATGCGATAGAACTTGCTCTCGGTGATCTTCAGCTGCCCCTCAGGGAGTGGCACCATGGTCTGCACCGTTCCTTTGCCATAGGATCGATCGCCGACAATGAGGCCGCGATCATAGTCCTGAATGGCTCCGGCAAAAATTTCCGAAGCAGAGGCGCTTAAACGATTGATCAACACAACCAGTGGTCCGTCGTAATAGGCACTGCGCAGACGCTTGCCGTCGCGCCAGACCCGACGGGAAGAGTGCCGAATCTGTACGGTGGGGCCGTATTCAATAAAGAGTCCCGTGAGGTCATTAGCTTCCTGCAAGGATCCGCCGCCATTGCGGCGAAGATCTACGATGACGCCTTCGACATTTTCTTCCTCAAGCTCGGCAATGAGCTTTTTTACATCCCGGGTAGTGCTTTTGTAGTTTTCGTCGCCGCGGCGCATCGCTTCAAAGTCGATATAAAAAGTGGGAATATCAATCACTCCCACGCGAATCGTTTCGCCATTGCCCTTAGGGAGCTCAAGCACTCGCTTTTGCGCAGACTGCTCTTCTAGTTTTACCTTGTTGCGAACGATCTTAATGGTCTTGCGCTCAGCATCCGCACCGGCCTTTGCTGGAAGCACCTGTAAACGCACGGTGGAACCCTTGGGTCCGCGAATCAGCTGCACTACCTCATCGAGGCGCCAGCCAATAACGTCTTCAAAAGCACCATCCTCATCCTGTGCGACGGCAACAATGCGGTCAGATGGTTTAAGTTCACCCTGCTTATCAGCAGGTCCTGCGGTAACTATGCGGGCGACGCGGGTGTACTCGTCCTGCAGCGAAAGCACAGCGCCGATACCTTCCAGGGAAAGGCGCATATTGATATTGAAGTTTTCCGAGCGACGGGGTGAAAAGTAATTGGTATGGGGGTCGTATAGCTCGGTGAGGGCGTTTGCATAAATCTGAAAAGCGTCCTGCGCGTTGTACTGAGTAACGCGGCTCAATTGATTGCTGTAGCGTTTGACGAGCGTTTCGGTGATTTCGTCCTGGGGCTTGTCCGCAAGGCGCAGGTTTAAGACCTGATTCTTGACTTGAAGCCTCCAGCGCTCGTCGAGTTCTGCCTGATCTGTCGCCCAGGCCACCTTATCCACATCCAGTTCGTAGCGCTCGTCAATGCTGAAGTCCATGCCCTCGATCATCTGAGGAAGGTCTTCCACGAGCGTTTCCAGGCGCTTGCTCAGCAGTCCATGAAATCTATTAAAGATTGTGAAGCCGGCATCGAGATTGCCCTTGGGCAGGTCATCGTCCATCTGGTTGCGAAACACTTCGAAGCTGGCAATATCCGCCGTGGTAAAAAACATTTTGCCGCCATCGAGATTTTCGACGTAGTTATCCAAATGCGCAGAGGACAGGCCATCGTCGTATTTCAGCTTGGCATAGTGACGCTGCTCGAGCTGCTCAATCAGCTCGGAGGCCGTTTCCTGTTGAGATTTGCTGTACTCAATGAGCGCCATGCTTGAGCTCGACAAGCCGAGGCCTGCTGCAAGGGTCAGAGTAGCTGCAGTATTCAGGAATGCTTTACGCACGATAGCTTGCCTTATTATTGCCTGGTCGGTGGTCTAGGGAGTGTAGCGTGATACTTTTTTAGGTCAAAGCGCTGAAAAGCGGCCGTAAATACGGCCACCACCATGCTGCTTTAAATTATTCCAGCCCAAAAGCGGCATTCACAGTGACAGAGTAGCTCAGGTAGCCCGCAGAATAACTTTCGCCGGAAGATGCGGACGCGGAGTCAGCCGCCATCATCGCTCTTTCGGCCATCATGGGACGGGGTGTGGCATTGCGCTGGGCACTTATGGTGATCACCGAGCCCAGCTCCTCGCCGAGGGCGGCCGCAAGCACCTCAGCGCGTTCACGGGCATTCTGCGCTGCGGCTGCCAACACCTCGCGATGCACTGCTTCTTCATCTTGCAGGCCTAAGCGGGGAGCCTGCATGCGGTTGATGCCAGTATCGGTGAGGGTGGTAAGCAGCTCTCCCAGCATGTCCAGGTCCAGTAAACGGACTTCGATGTTTCTTGAAACACGATAGCCGGTAAGCTCCTGCTTGCGCTCGTCCTTGAGCCAACGAAACTGAGGCGTGATGGACAAACCCGTGGTGTCGACGTCGGCATCTGCCAGCCCCGCGTCACGCAAAGCTGCCAGGGCGCGCCCGGTAATAGCGTCCGCTTCGCGGCGCGCGGTTGCTACATCGAGGTTTTCAGTCACTACGTCGAGTTGTAGCTGCGCCATATCCGGCGCTACGCGCCGCTCAGCCTTGCCACTGACATCGATGCGGCGCTCTGATTCTGCGGCATGGCCGATCACGGGTATCGTCGCAATCACAAGGAGCAGCGTGGTAATAGTGCTTGCGAGCAGAGAAGTGTTTCTGAACATCGATTTGATTTCCTTTACTGACGTTAAATAGTGAGACCACAGTCTTGACGATGGGTTCCTGCACGGCGGCTTACCCGTCCCATGGTTTTGGGTAGAAGGACTGGTAGCCTATAAGCGCTGGCCACATAATGCACTCTGAAAACAGGAGGATAAACGTGGCAACGCTTTTGATGCGGCACGCAGATGTGCTGGTTTGCATGGACGATGCCCGGCGGGAGATTCCCGACGGGGGGCTGTTCGCGCGTGATGGCGTCATTGAGGCGGTGGGGCCGAGCGGATCACTGCCTGACACAGCGGATCGAATTATTGATTTGCAGGGACATGTGCTGATGCCCGGTATGGTGAATACCCATCATCACCTCTATCAAAATCTGACCCGCTTGATGCCCGACGCGCAAAACGCCCCCTTGTTCGGCTGGTTGCAGGCGCTGTATCCCGTATGGGAACGGCTGACTCCCGAAGCATTTCGCGTGTCGGCAATTATCGGCTTGTCCGAATTGCTGCTCTCAGGCTGTACCACGAGCTCGGATCATCAGTACATTTTCCCAAACGGGAGCTGCCTGGATGACAGCATCGCTGCGGCGGCAGAGACGGGCATACGCTTTCACGCACTCAGAGGCAGCATGAGCGTAGGGCAGTCTGCCGGGGGACTCCCCCCGGATAGTCTGGTGGAGAGTGAAGACAGTATTCTTGCTGACAGCGAACGATTGATAGCCCGCCATCATGACGCCACGGCTAAGTCGCGTATCCAAGTGGCGTTAGCGCCATGTTCGCCGTTTTCTGTCAGTCGCGAGCTTATGCGCAATTCCGCAGACATGGCGAGAAAACACGGTGTTCGTCTGCACACCCATCTGGCAGAGAACGTGGAAGACGTCGCCTACAGCCGAGAGCGCTTCAATATGACCCCTGGCGAGTACGCTGAGGAGTTGGGCTGGCTGGGTGATGATGTCTGGCACGCACACTGCGTGCAGCTGGATGAACACGATATCCAGCGCTTTGCGAGCACGGGCACCAGCGTTGCCCACTGTCCGTGCTCCAATATGCGGCTTGCCTCGGGCATCGCTCCGGTGATGCCCATGCTGCACGCCGGTGTAACCGTGGGGCTGGGGGTCGATGGCTCCTCGTCCAATGACAGCGGACACTTTCTGGCAGAGGCTCGGCAAGCGATGCTCCTGCAGCGTCTCAGAGAAGGCGCCGACGGCTGCGCTGTGCGGGATATGCTCGCGGTCGCTACCCGCGGCGGTGCAAAAGCCTTAGGTCGCGAAGGGGACATAGGGCAATTGAGTGTGGGGTTTCAGGCAGACTGTGCAGCATTTGCTGTTAACGACCTATGGCACGCCGGTGCGGTGCACGACCCCGTCGCGAGTCTGCTGCTCTGCTATTCGGGCCTCGCGTCTTACACCGTGGTAGGGGGCGACGTACTGGTGGAACAAGGAATGCTGTCTGGCGTTGAGCTTGCACCGCTGCTGGAGGCCCATAGCCGGATGGCAGTGCGCTTGGCAAACGGTGAGCTAGCGGGAGCATAGGTAGCCTAGCTCGCTGGACTTCCTGCGCTAATCCACAGAGCGACTATTGCGCGCTCTTCCTCTGTCATTTCAGTCTTGTTCATAAAAGGCATGTCATGACTGTCGATGCTGCGGGCTTTTATCCGCGGTGCCCATTGTTGCATCTGTTCGACAGTATCTAACATCACCCCCCCCGGCGGGGTTGTGAAGACATCATCCGTGGGCGCTTCGGCGTGGCAGCTGGCACAACGCTCCCTGATAATGCCATGCGCTCTGGGAGCGAGCTGTGCTGCGGCAACATCAGTCTCGGGAATCACTGCAGGCTTTGGCGCAATCATCACCGCCAATACGACGGTCGCGGCGATGGCAGCCCCCAGTATTGCGGGGCGATTAATCTTTACGTGGCGAAGCACAAAGTACTGTCTGGATACGGCGGTAATTACTACGATGGCCAGAAGAATGGCCCAGTTAAACGCGTGTCCATAGGTCATGGGATAGTGATTGCTGATCATTATGAACAGCAGAGGCAGAGTTAAGTAGGTGTTGTGCGTGGAGTGTAGTTTGGCTCTGGCTCCCCATGCCGGGTCAGGCGTTTTCCCTGATTCCAGGGCGCCGACGAGCTTTCTTTGTCCCGGCATAATCACCTGGAATACATTGCCCACCATGATGGTGCCGATAATTGCGCCGAAGTGAATATACGCCCCGCGGCCGCTAAAAAACTGAGACAGTCCCCAGGCCAGACCGCCGCCCAAAAGCATGAGAATAGTGGCAAGGAGCCAGCCGTTTTTTGCCAGAGCGCTGCCGCAGAGGAGGGTGTAGGCGACCCAGCTCCCTACGATAAAACTGAGCCCCAGGCTAACCGCCTGCCATTGACTGAGATCCGCTACCCGGCGATCAATGAGATAGGACTCGGCCCCCAGGTAGTAGATAACCGCGAGCAGCACCATGCCTGTGAGCCAGGTGCTGTAGGCCTCCCACTTGAACCAGTGAAGATGCTCGGGCATTTTTTCCGGTGCACCGTGGTACTTCGCAACTTCGTAGATACCACCACCGTGGATGGACCACAGGTCTCCCTTGATGCCTTTGTCTTTCTTCCATTGAGGTGGATCTTCGAGACTGTTATCCAGCCACATAAAGTAGAAAGAAGCACCTATCCACGCTATTCCGGTAATAACGTGCAGCCAGCGTACGATCAGACTAATCCAATCGACGAGATAGGTTTCCATAGATCACTCCTTGCCTATTTACGCTGCTGTGGGGTGGGCTTAATGATAATCGCTTTGCGGTGAGGCCTGCGGCATGGCGGCGTCATCCACTGTGGCATGACTTTTATCACGCTGATATCTGCATTCACCCATAATCCATGTCTCGCGAATACAGCGATCATCGCCCAGCGTCGACAATACGAAAAGCGTCTCGAAGAGGCTCTTGCAATGCGTCAGGCGTTGCTCAAGCAACGGCGTAGCGGCCAGATCCAGGACTAAAAAGTCGGCTTCCTTGCCGGGGATAAAATTGCCGATCTTAGATTCGAGATCAAGGGTTCGCGCACCGCCAAGGGTCGCGAGGTAAAAACTCTTGAAAGGGCTGAGAGAGTGCCCCTGCAGTTGTTGCACCTTATAGGCTTCGTCCATGGTCTCAAGGAGTGAGAAGCTGGTACCGGCGCCTATGTCCGTGCCCAGACCTACGTGAACGCCACAGCTCTCTGCACGCGCCAGAGGAAACAGTCCGGAGCCCAAAAACAGATTCGACGTCGGGCAAAAGGCGATATTCGACTGTGTCTCGGCCATGCGCTGCCATTCGGCTTCGTTTAGATGCACACAATGGGCGAATACGCTCCGACGTCCCAGCAGTCCTGCTTCGTCATAGGTGTGCAGGTAGTGATCCGAATGAGGAAAAAGTTCTTCTACCCAGGCCAGCTCATTGAGGTTTTCTGACATGTGGGTGTGCAGGTAAACGCCAGGATGCTCCTGCAGTAACCGTCCCGCAGCCTTTAGTTGTTCCGGTGTAGACGTAGGCGCAAATCGCGGGGTGACCGCATAACGTAGTCGGTCTCGCTCGTGCCAGCGTTCGATGAGTTGCTTGCTCTGCCGGTAACTGGACTCTGCGGTGTCTTTAAGAGCGTCCGGGGCATTGCGGTCCATCATGACTTTGCCCGCAATCATGCGCAGCCTGAGTGCCTCAGCTTCGGTAAAAAATGCCTCAATGGACTCGGGGTGTACGGTTCCGAACACCAGGGCAGTGGTCGTACCATTGCGCAAGAGCTCCTGCAAAAAGCGTCGCGCCACCTGCTGGGCGTGATTAATGTCCGAAAACATGGCCTCGGTGGGAAACACGTACTTATCCAGCCATTCCAGCAACTGTTCTCCGTGAGCGCCGATAATATCCATCTGAGGATAGTGGATGTGAGTGTCGACAAACCCTGGAACGAGAAGGGCATTCTGATGTTCTCGGATGACTGTATCGCCGGGCAGTGACTTTAGAAGACGCTGGGCGTCATCGACGGCGATTACATGACCATGCTCTATGAGCAAGGCGCCGTCAGAAAAAAACTGGTAACTGTCGTCAACGCCCTCTGAAGGATCGTCGAGGAAATGCAGTACTCGACCTCGGTGGAGAACGCGGCTCATAGCTGCAGCGCTAAGCGCAGAGGTGACTGCAGTTCTACCTCATCGCAGTTGTTGCCCGGTCCGATTCGATCTACCACGACAAAGTCGGAGTCCGATTTAAGTGCCAGCAAGTAGTGATGCCAGGTACCACGGTGATAACTGATGCTCTGGCTCCCCGTCGCAAGGAAGCCTTCGATGGCCGATTCATCGAGCTGCCCTGGGCGCGCCACGACAATTGCATAGGGGTTGCCACTGGTATTGATAAAAGCCTGGCTCCCCAGAGGATGACGTTCCATGCTTCGCAGTACAAAGCCCGACTCCACGCACTGCGCTCGAAACAAACTCAGCATCGGCGTGCCGCCCTCGGTAGCACAGTCGATGCTAGCGAGAGCATTATGACGGGTGGTTAGCCCCTCGTTGATGGGATACTGCTCGCAGGGCGCCTGTCCATCGATAAGCTCGCCAAAAGGTGCAAATGCTTCGGCGCTTAGGGGCTTTAAGTTGATCTCCTTCACGCGTTCAACTGCCTCGGTAGGTCGAGTAGCCAAAGGGCGATAGCAACAAGGGGATGTGATAGTGGTCGCCGCCGTCGTCAAGGTTAAACACCACATCCACATAGGGATAAAAGACAGCTATCTCTAATGCGGAATAATACTCGGCCGTCGAAAAATGCATGCGATAGGTTCCTGCGGGGAATTTAGCGTCAGCATCCAGAAGGCCGGGCACACGGCCATCATCATTCGTGACGCCCGCAGCGATCTCCACCCACTGGCCTTCCTGCAGCTGATACAGCGCGAGAGGCACTGCTGCTGCAGGCTGGCCTCGTGCGGTATCGAGAATATGCGTAGTGATTTGGCTCATTGCCATTGCTCCAGGCGAATCTGTAGTATTTTCCGTTGCTCTTCCGCGGCGACAGCCAGCTCTTTGTCGGGGTCGTTACCCAAGCGTTGTTCCAGTAGCTCGCACATTTCGGCGGCACTTTTGCCGGTAGCACAGACAATGAAAATATAGCCAAAACGCGCCTCATAATCCTGATTGCCTTTCGCCAGGCTTTCGATGACTGCGTCACTCGCCGCAGCAACACCGGATTGCTCATGGGCAGCAAGGCTGCCGCTATTGGCGTACTTTGCCTTGAGGGAACTCACGTCGCCGATCTTTGGGTGACCCTCAAAGGCTTCGAGGTAATCGTCTCGATCCAGTGATGACCAAACCCTATCTGCTGCTGTCTTGAGGGCAGGCAAATCGGTGAAAGGGCGCTGCTCCAGCAAAGCCCTTATCCAGCGCTTGCTGATACAGCAAAGTTCCAGTGCATGCCAGGCCGCATCGTCATCCAGTGCGTTAAATTTCAGAAGGGTCACTGTGCATCCCAGTCCGCAATGCCGAACACCCGTAAACGGCTGACGCCACCATCCGGGAAAATATTCAGTCTGACATGACTAAACTTTTGATCCTCAGGACACAGAACCTCCCGCGTATAGGTGTGTTCGCGGTCGGGGCAGAGACTCTGTTGGTTAATGATTGGTGTCCAGGACGCGTTTTCGGATGGTATCTGGGCTTCTGGTTCGAAGCAGCCCTCCAGACTGAATCGGTCGGGGAAATTGCCCCGGAGGTGCGCGGTATCCAGAATCACCTTGCGTACCGTGCCCTGTTTACCGAGCTTGATGATCGCCCAGTCATTGAATTCGTCGCGCCGGCGCCGAGTCTCCCAGCCGTCGCCCATGTTGACGCCGCGCCCGGGCATAACCAAATTATCGGTAGAGCTGAAGAACTGATCAGAGGCGGCGACACCACGCCCGCCAATACCCACAGCGGCAAGATCGACGGTCTCATTTTCGAGATAGTCGTTGGGGTCGGGCATGACCTCACCGAAAGCCCGGAACCGCGCTACGCCGCCATCGGGATAGATGCGTAGGCGCAGGTGGGTCCAGCGTTCCGTGCTGTCGCAGGGGATTGGGTTTTGTTCATCAGGCAGGACGTCGGTCAGAGGAATGATTTCGGTCCATTGGGTATCCGCTTCGGGGTCCAGCTTTACATGGGTGCCATCCACGGCAACTTGCAGGGGTGCATTACCTCTAAAGTGATGGGTATCGACATCGACGCCGCGAATGCGTCCCGCAAATCCCAGACGCAAAACACACCAGTCATGATCCAGCTGGCTCATGCGGAACTGCCGGCCAAAGCTGCGGCGTGATTCCCAGCCATCCATCCACTGACCTTTGTCAGTAAACTCTCCTGCCTTAAAAACGCCTCGGCCGGGCTTTACGAGATTGTCACAGCTGGCGAACCATTGATCGCTGCAGTTGATCGCACGACCGCCCACGCGATCTGCCAACAGGTTGATGTAGCGGAACTGAAAGTCATCCATTTCGTCCCGGTCAAAATCTTTGTTCATTACGGCTCTACCTTTGAACCCACAACACGTCCCTTACTGGAACCACCACGCTGAGTTTCCACGGGGCTGTCGTCGGTGATATTGAATGTGGTGTCGGAGGCACCGAGCTGCGCTTGAAGCTGCTTCCAGCCGGGCCCCGTTTGACTTTGAATCTCATCGCGGCGCGCATGATAGTGCGCGATTAACTCTGCCGCTACCGATACCGCTATTTCACTGGGGCGCTTGCCCGGCACCGCGGACAGACCAATGGGACAATGAATGCGCTGTATATCGCTTTCATCAAAATCTCGATGCTGAAGTCGCAGTGCAAAGCGGCGCCATTTGCTCTGGGAGCCTATAACCCCGATGTAGGCAGCGTCCTGACGTCGTAAAGCAGCCTCCATGAGCGCATAGTCGAGAGGGTGCTGGTGAGTCATGATGATGAAGTAACTACCCTTTGAGGCGTCCTTGATCACGTCGAGAGGTTCGTCGGGATGTACCGCCGTGATGCCGGAGGGAATGTCGTCGGGAAACTCCTGGGTCCGAGCGTCAATCCAGTGGATATTCAGTGGGAGAGTGGCTAGTAGTGGCGCCAGGGCGCGACCCACGTGACCCGCGCCAAAGAGATAGATGCGCTGCACCAAGGGCACGAAGTGCTCAAAAAGCAGACTGGTGCTTCCCCCACAGCATTGCCCCAGTTTTTCGCCCAGGGGAAAGTTTTCGACCCACTGACCTGCGACCGCGTTTTTTAGCAGCTCTTGAGCACGCTGCAGCGCCTGAAACTCCAGTTCCCCGCCGCCAATGGTGCCGTGAAAGTCATCAAGACTCACAACCATCTTGGTACCGGAGTCCCGGGGCGTGGACCCCCGCGCGCCGAGCATCGTGACTATGACGTAAGCCTGTTCCAAAGACTCGTGCTCACGTACCCATTCACTCCAATGTGACTCCGGCGTTAACATAACTTAATGCGCCTCTCTGCGCAGGGCTTCGCAGGCCATTAGCACTCGCTCCGGTGTGGCAGGAGTATCCAGTGCCGGATGAAGACGATAGTCGGCGATGCTGGCGACAGCGTCACGTATCGCCGACCACACCGAGATGGCAAGCATAAGGGGCGGTTCACCTACGGCTTTGGAACGGAAAATCGTGGCCTCGGCGTTAGGGCTATCGGGCAATAACTCCACATGAAATATCGGGGGCGTATCACCGATAGCGGGTATTTTGTAGGTCGCCGGCCCCACGGTAGTGAGTCGGCCTTCGTTATCCCAGGCGAGCTCTTCGCTCGTTAGCCAGCCCATACCCTGAATAAAGCCCCCTTCGATCTGGCCGATGTCGATGGCGGGGTTTAGGGAGTTACCCACGTCGTGGCAGATATCCACGCGTTCCACGCGGTATTCGCCGCTGAGGGTGTCTATGGTGACCTCGGAAACAGACGCACCGTTTGCGAAATAATAAAAAGGCCGGCCCGATGCCGTTTCGCGATCGTAATGAATCTTGGGCGTACGATAAAAACCCGTAGCCGAGAGTGAAATACGCTGGTGATAGGCGAGGTTTACAAAATCCGCAAAACTGAACATCTGATCGCCAACGCTTATCTGATTTGGCGAAAACACCACTGCGTCCTCGCTGACCTTGAAGTGCTCGCAGGCAAACTGCGTAAGGCGCGCACGTATCTTTTTGGCCGCGTCCAGTGCGGCCATGCCGTTGATGTCGCTGCCGGAAGACGCCGCAGTAGGGGAGGTGTTAGGCACTTTGTCCGTGCGCGTGGCGGTACATCGAATGTGGGCGATGTCGACCTGTAGCTCCTCGGCGACGACCTGTGCAACCTTTGTGTACAGGCCCTGACCCATTTCCGTGCCGCCGTGATTGAGCTGAATACTGCCATCGGTAAACACATGTAGTAGCGCGCCCGCCTGATTAAGGTGCTGCACTGTGAAAGAAATGCCGAACTTAACGGGCGTGAGTGCGAGGCCCTTTTTGAGCACCGTATTTTCGGCATTAAATGCGCGAATCGATTCGCGCCGCGCGCGGTAGTCGGATGTTTCCTCCAGTCGATCGATGAGCATGGGCAATACGTTTTGCTCGATAGTTTGCCCATAGTGGGTGACGTTTCTTTGCTCTTCGATGCTGTAGAGGTTGGCCTTGCGCACGTCCAAAGGGTCCATAGCGGTCGAGCGGGCAATTGCATCAATGATGTCTTCGATGGCGACCATACCCTGGGGGCCGCCAAAGCCACGAAAGGCGGTGTTTGAAACAGTATTTGTTTTGACTCTATGCCCCGCAATCGCGACATCTGGCAGGTAATAGGCGTTATCACTGTGAAACATCGCCCTATCGACGATGGCATCGGACAGGTCCGGTGACATACCGCAGCCCCCGGCAAGCATAAGGTCCAGAGCCTGAATCTGTCCTAGATCGTTGAACCCAACGTCGAAACGGCTGAGAAAGTGATGTCGCTTACCCGTAGCGCGCATATCGTCTCCCCGCGCTAAGCGGAGTTTTACCGCACGTCCCGTGCGTCGCGCCAAAATGGCAGCAAGGCAGGCCCATTGATTCGCGTGGGTTTCTTTTCCACCAAAAGCGCCACCCATACGCCGGGTGTCAACGGTGACTTTGTGTAAGTCCACCCCGAGTACTTCCGCGACCAACTTCTGGCCCTCGGTGGGATTTTGCGTTGACGAGTAGACCAGCATGCCGCCGTCTTCGTCCGGTACGCAGAGGGAAGCCTGCCCCTCGAGATACATTTGCTCCTGCCCGCCTATCTGCAGCTCGCCCTGCAGGCGTCGCGGCGCCGAAGCGAGACCCTGCTTTACGTCACCCCGTCGCTGGTAATGGGGCGGTCGCACAAAGCTCTCGGCTTCGAGGCCCTCTTCAATACTCAGGCACGCGGGGAGGTGAGTGTATTCAATCTTGGCGAGTTGCACCGCGCGGCGCGCTGCGGCGTAACTGGTGGCCGCTACGGCAAACAAAACCTGACCGTGAAACTCTACCGTGTTATCCAAGCCGACCAGCAGGGGATCGCCGGGAAACACCGGGCCGATATCGATAACACCGGGGACATCGTCGCGAGTGATGACATCGACGACGCCGGGCGCCTTACGTACCGCCGCCAGCGACATCGAAGAGACTACGCCGTGGGCAATCGTAGATAGGCCCACATAGGCATGCAGTGTTCCCGCAGGCGCCATCATGTCGTCGATGTAAACCGCCTCGCCCGAGACATGTTTTGCCGCACTCTCGTGCACAATCCCTTGCCCGACCGCACCGCTAGGCCTAGCCGCTTGGGGCATTGCGCTGGTCTTGTACTTAGACATGTTTAGTGGCCCTCACGTGTGCATCGCTCAAGGCATGTACGCGCGTGGCTGTGCTCCCGCGAAACTCCTCCTGCAGACGCTGGAGAAGGCGGGCGCTGACGGTCAATCGGTAGGCGGCGGATGCACGCGCATCATCGATCGGTTGAAAGTCGTCCTGCAGGGAAAGCGCTGCTTCGTTGATACTGTCGTGTCTGAGATTCATGCCGGCAAGCGCTGCCTCTACAGCGCGTGCGCGTTTAGGCACTGCTGCCATGCCACCAAAAGCGGCTTTGGCTGCTATGACATGATCGCCATCAAGCTCGAGTGCAAATACTGCGCACACGGAAGAAATGTCATCCTCAAAGCGTTTGCTGATCTTATAGGCGCGCAGGAATAAGGCATCTTTACGCCTTGGCAGCATTACCGCGCGGATAAATTCGTCGGGCTGCTGTGCAGTTTTGCGGTAGTCGAGAAAAAACTCATCTATGGCAAGGTCTCGTGAGCGGGCGCTGGACTGCAGTTGAAGGCTACCGCCCAAGGCCAGAAACACTGGAGGCCAGTCACCGATGGGCGAAGCGTTCGCAATATTGCCGGCGATAGTTCCCTGAGAACGTATCTGCAGGGAGCCAAAGCGCTCGATGAGCTCGGCGAGTTCCGGATAATCGCCAAGTACGATGTCTTGCGCGGCCCGGTGCGTTACCGCTGCCCCAAAACGCATACCTTCACTATCCACATTAGTCTCGGCCAGCTCGGTCACCGAGCAAAGATCAATGAGCACAGGCAGGGGGGTAAGCGCCTGGGTGCTCTCTAAAAATAAATCCGTGGCTCCCGCCACAAGGCGAGCTCTGGGGTGTTCCGCTAAGAGACTCGCGACCTGCGCTGCATCCCGGGGACGAAAGTAGTGACTGTGCCTGGACTCAAGCGCAGCAGATTCACTTTCTATATCGAGCAGGGCGCGGAGTTGATCTAAGGTCGCCTGAGCGCTGCGAGAAAACTGGTCATGACGACTCCCACTCAAAGCTTGCTCAGCGGCGGTAATGATTGGTCGGTACCCGGTGCAGCGACACAAATTTCCGCCCAGGGCCTCGAGTATCTCCTCACGATTGCAGTCATTACTTGAGTGATACAGAGCGAAAAGTGACATCACAAAGCCCGGTGTACAGAAACCGCATTGCGACGCATGGCATTCGATCATAGCCCGCTGAACGGGGTGCCAGGTCTCTCCGTCCTTAAGGTCCTCTACACTGATAAGCTGGCTGCCATGGAGGCTTCCCAGAGGCGCAATACAGGCGTTGACCGGCGAATAACTTAGCCCGGCATCATCGGCCTTTGCGACAACCACGGTACAGGCGCCACAGTCGCCTGATGCGCAGCCTTCTTTTGTGCCCGTAAGGCCGCGATGCTCCCGCAGATAGTCAAGGATGCTCGTATCCGCACTGACGTCCTCCAGTGCCACTTCCCGCTGCTGGTGTAAAAACCGGATCACGTATCAGCACTCTCGTCGAGCATGCCCTGTTTTTCGATAAACTCGATCACAGTCTGTAGTCCATGCTCGTTTTTCAGATTGGTGAATTCAAAGGGTCGTTCTCCGCGCATGGTTCGAGCATCCCGATCCATGACATCGAGATCGGCGCCCACCAGAGGGGCGAGATCGATCTTGTTAATGATCAGTAGGTCCGATTTTGTAATCCCCGGACCACCTTTGCGTGGGATCTTATCGCCCGCTGATACGTCAATGACATACAGCGTAAGGTCTGAAAGTTCCGGGCTGAATGTGGCCGCCAGATTGTCTCCGCCGCTCTCAATAAACAGTACATCGAGGTCGGTGAAACGGCCTTGAAGTTCGTCAACCGCCGCTAAGTTCATGGAAGCATCCTCGCGGATAGCCGTGTGTGGGCAGCCCCCGGTTTCGACGCCCATTATTCGCTCGCCCTCGAGGGCCTCGTGACGCAGCAGGAACTCTGCGTCCTCCCGGGTGTAGATGTCGTTGGTAATAACGCCAATGCTATAGCGATCTCGCAGATGCTGGCATAACAGGCGCACCAGCGCAGTCTTGCCAGACCCTACGGGGCCGCCTATGCCTACACGCAGCGCAGGTTTACTCATCCTTCAAAATCCTTTTGTCATGTCTATCCAATATTTCACGGGCGAAGCTTGTTGATCATTTCCTAAATAGTTTGTTGATCATTTCTAAATAGCTTGTTGATCATGACCTAAATAGCCGCGTGTGCTGTCGCTCATGACGGCAGGAAGCCATCGCCAGGCCCGGTAAGCTCAGACCAATGTCACAGTCCTCGACCGATCGGGCATGTTCACAGGCGACAGGAACATCAGCGAGCAACTCCACTAGCATCGTTTGTGCAGCGCTTTGTCCTAAAGGTACAAGCTTCGTTGCCGCTGTCACTTGGTTCTCGAGCCAGCTGTAGGCAAACCCCTGTAATGCGCTCCCCGCGTCAATTTTCCAACAATGACAAGCTATAGCAAAGGCCACGGCATAAGCTGGACGCTGGGTTAGTGAAGGCATGTTCGGGGTGTTCAGTGTATTCAGTAGACGCCAAAGTGCAGCGCCGACTTGCTGATCCTCCAAAAGTAACTCTTCGGTTTCGCGGCTGGCGAGCAAGCGATTATTCCAAAGATTCAGCGCCTCTGTGTTCCCACATTGAATGGCATGAAGCGAGCGCAGCAGGACGGGCAGATCCAGCTGCGCTATGCCCAGCATCAGTCCGTCTTTGAGCCAGCTTGTGAGCGCATCACCCTCGAGCCACTGTGCTTCGATCGCATATTCCAGACCCTGAGAGTAGGCGTAAGCACCGATGGGCAGCGCAGGACTGGATAAATGCAATAGGTGCAGTTGCGATTGGTGAGGGGAACTGTGCGCCATGATGTCTGCTGATAAATTCCTGCTGTTGTGCTTAGCCGTGAGAGTGGGAATGGCCGTGTGCTGCATCATGACTATGGGTCACGCCGGCGTAAGCACCAGACTCCGGGGTGAAGGCGTCGTCAATAGCACGCACCTGTAGCCCCAAGCCTTTGAGCATCTCTTCCAATACATGATCCCGGGGAAAGCGCAGCGCCCCCGGTAGTATTTGCAAACTGACGTGACGATTGCCCAAGTGATAGGCAGCTCGTAATAGTAAGTGGGGATCGTCGGTGTAGGCTTCTGTGAGCGTTTCTCTGGCCGCGCGTATCAAAATAATCTCCTCGCTGTTGCAAAGCAGCGCATCTCCGTCATCCAGAACGATCCCCCGGGGCAGAAACCATCCCAGGTCCTGACCGTTTTCCGTCCTTGTGCGATAGCGTGACTTTTCCCGTTCCGAAAAAACCAGATGCACCTCATCCTGCCAGGTGCCGTCAAAGGCAGTGGCATGCTGATAGGCCTCGAGCATAAGTTCATCCATGGTGCTGACCTCAGAAAAGGAAGTAGCGCTGCGCCATGGGCAGCACCGTCGCGGGCTCGCAGGTGAGAAGCTCACCATCGGCGCGGACTTCATAGGTTTGGGGGTCCACTTCCATTACCGGTTGATAGTCGTTTAAACGCATATCCGCTTTGGTAACGCTGCGGCAGTTCTTTACGGCCACAAGCCTGCGATCCAGTCCCAGGGACTCACCAATGCCCGCGTCGAGGGAGGCCGCGCTCACAAAGCTTACGCTCGTGGCATGACAGGCTTTGCCAAAGGCGCCAAACATCGGCCGATAATGCACTGGCTGCGGCGTGGGAATAGATGCGTTGGGATCACCCATGGGCGCCGCCGCAATCGCTCCGCCTTTGATGATGAGTGAAGGCTTTACACCGAAAAAAGCCGGTTTCCAGAGGCAGAGGTCTGCGAGCTTTCCAGTCTCCACCGACCCCACCTCGTGGGCGATGCCGTGCGCTACCGCGGGGTTAATCGTGTATTTGGCGATGTAGCGCTTGGCGCGAAAGTTATCTGCAGCTCCCGAACCAAGCGCCCCACGCTGGGACTTCATCTTGCTGGCGGTTTGCCATGTGCGACAGATGACTTCACCCACGCGACCCATAGCCTGGGAGTCCGAAGAGATAATCGAAAATGCTCCCAGATCATGCAGGATGTCCTCTGCCGCAATGGTTTCTTTGCGAATACGCGAATCGGCAAAGGCAACATCTTCCGGAATCGAAGGATCCAGGTGGTGACAAACCATGAGCATATCCAGGTGCTCGTCCACCGTATTGATGGTGTAGGGCCGGGTCGGATTGGTGGAGGAGGGGAGTACGTTGGGCAGGCCACAAGCTTTGATGATGTCCGGGGCATGCCCCCCACCCGCACCTTCGGTGTGGTAGGTGTGAATGGTTCTACCCTTAAAAGCTGCGATGGTGTCCTCGACAAAACCCGATTCATTGAGCGTATCGGTATGAATCGCAACCTGTACGTCAAAGCGCTCAGCGACGCTTAAACAGTTATCGATGGAGGCGGGAGTGGTTCCCCAGTCTTCGTGAAGTTTCAGGCCCAAGGCTCCCGCGCGAAGTTGTTCCTCGAGCGCTATGGGAAGGCTCGCATTACCCTTACCCAGAAAACCGAGGTTCATGGGGAAGGACTCCGCGCTTTGCAGCATCATGCCAATGTGCCAGGGACCAGGCGTGCAAGTTGTTGCATTGGTCCCGGTAGCAGGCCCTGTGCCACCGCCAATCATTGTCGTGACGCCGCTCATCAGCGCCTCTTCAATCTGTTGGGGACAAATAAAATGAATGTGTGCGTCGATGCCGCCTGCCGTAAGAATCTGTCCCTCGCCGGCGATGATTTCGGTGCCAGGCCCAATAGGAAAGTCCACGCCGGACTGGATATCCGGGTTGCCGGCTTTTCCTACGCCGCTAACACGGCCATTGCTGATCGCAATGTCAGCTTTGACAATCCCCCAGTGATCCAAAATCAGTGCATTGGTAATGACCGTATCGGGGGATTCAGCACAACTCACCTGGGACTGCCCCATGCCGTCGCGAATAACCTTGCCACCACCAAACTTCACTTCTTCGCCGTAGATCGTGTGATCGGCTTCAACTTCTATGAACAACTCAGAATCTGCGAGTCGCACCCGGTCGCCGGTGGTGGGGCCAAACATACTCGCGTAATCACTGCGACTGATTTTGCGCATCAGAGATCTCCCATCACGTCGCCGCGGAATCCATAGACCTTGCGATCCCCTGCAAGAGCCACCAACTCGACCTCTCGCTTTTGTCCAGGTTCGAAGCGTACGGCGGTGCCAGCGGCGATGTTCAGGCGGAAGCCCCGCGCTGCATCGCGGTCAAAGTTCAGCGCGGGATTAGTCTCTGCAAAATGATAATGAGAGCCCACCTGAATGGGGCGATCTCCGCTGTTCACGACCACGAGACTGCAACACTCTCGGCCATCATTGAGACTGATTTCACCCTCGACGGTAATCATTTCACCCGGGGTCATAATGGGTTTCCCCCGATGGGGTCATGGACAGTAACGAGCTTGGTCCCATCGGGAAACGTAGCCTCTACCTGAACCTCGTGAATCATTTCCGCGACGCCTTCCATTACCTCATCGCGCGTCAAAATGGTGCGTCCGAAGCTCATTAGCTCAGCAACGGTCCTGCCATCTCGCGCGCCTTCAAGAATCGCCGCGCTAATCAGCGCCTGCGCTTCCGGGTAGTTCAACTTTACCCCGCGGTCTCGACGGCGCTCGGCGAGCAGAGCGGCGGTAAATAGCAGTAGCTTATCTTTCTCTCGAGGGCTCAGTTCCATCCCAATTCCTTAACGATATCTCTGTGCCCGAGCATAGGCACAGGTTTTATGCACAGCAAGCGAAACACGCCCGTTTACAGTTGATTCAACCAATATAATCAGCACGTCAGCCAGCATCATGTATGCCAGATACGGGGCGTCGCTGGAGCCTGGCCGCGCAGGTCCTCCGAGCTCGCACACCAGAGTTGCGCAAAACCTTGCCGGCAGCGCATTGCATCATCACCGAGGTAGCGTGCGATCATAAGTCCTGCGCGTTGCGTCACGGTAAACTGTCCATTGTTGGGGGAGCTGTTAACGCTTGCCAGCCACTGATCGACGATCTTCGCCCCCGGGGCGCCGGTGAGTACCATAATGCCAATGGTGCTTTGATCTTGCATGCCCATGCGCGATTGGCTCAGTCGATCGCCGGCCGCTAATGCCAGACGTTCGATGAGCAGGGGGTGCCCTTCACGGTGCACCTCCAGAGTCTGCTTCAGTCGACCTTCGGTAAAAACCTCGCCGCAGGCGGGGCGACCCAAAACAACGACATCCCAAAAGGCCAGCTCTGACGAGGCGCCAAGCTCTATGCGCGTATCCAGGTGTGCGTTTACGCCGTTAAAGAGGATTGTCTCTTGCGGTAGCCACTCCAAAACGCCGGATTCTACTTTCAGGTTGACGGTTTGCCGCTGGACCTCCTTGTGGTCATCTACCGTGTAAAAGCGACCTGCAGCTGGGGTCGTTAGCAGGGCCTCGCCGCTTCGAACGCTGACGTTTATCTGTAGCTCATCACCCAAAACAACGCCGCCAGGGGGATGCAAAAGGTAGCAATGCGCTTTACCTCCGGGCTCCGGATAGAACAAGCGCTGTACGCGCAGAGGCCCTTCATGAGAACAGTGATCAAAGCATGTTCGTCCATCGCTTTCTCTTAAGGAAAGGTCCAGTCGAGCGCGCCAATGTCGCAGAGTCTTGCTAGACTCCGGCGCGAGATTGATAGGTGCTGAGAGCATGATGACTACCTTACCGCATTGCCCGAGTGTGTGGCGCAGCGCAGGACTTTTTAGTTGCCTGATGATTATTGGGGAGCTGGCGGTCAGCGCACCCTTAGGGGAGTCCTCGGAGTCTCTTAGCGCACCGATGGCAAGTCGAAATCTGTCACCGATCTATGCAAACCTCGGGATACCCGCTATGAATAGCGCGTTTGCCCTTGAACAGGGCACCTGGACAGCGGATTGGACTTTGCACTGGGCGAGTCATTCGGTACTGGAGCAAAACAACGATCTGACCCTTGCGTTTGATGGCGAAACAAGGCGCCAGGATTTTCGAATCCAGCTGGGGCTGGGTAAGGGTGTCGTGGCGTCGCTCAATGTTCCCTACATTAGTCACAGCGGCGGAAACCTCGATGGACTCATCGATGACTGGCATGCGTTTTGGGGCATGCCCGATGGCCCCCGAGCCGTGCAGCCCGAGGACCGTTTGCGATTTACCTACTCGGCCCCCTCGGGTTTTGATATGCAGTCGAATCGCTCCGGGCTCGGTGATGTAGAGCTTGCGCTACAGCTACAAGTGGCCGCGTCGGAACATTGGGCCCTGGCTGTATTCGGTCAATACAAATTTGCCACGGGTGAGTCCAGAGATTTCACCGGTAGCGGGGAGGCGGGGGCCTCCTTAGGCGCCCGCTGGAGCCGCGGGTACTGTGGCTTTTCGCAGCTTAGCTGTCACCTTCAGGCGGGCATCAGCGAGGTGGGTGATAGCGCGTTTGATGAAAACTCGGAGACCCTCACGCCTTTTGTTGGACTTAGCCTGGCATGGCAACTAGGCGATTCTCTGGCAATTCTAGGGCAGATAGACGCCCACGATGTGATCTACGCCTCCGATGTGCTTGCAGAAAACGGTACGCCGGTGTGGGGAACCCTGGGTCTGCGCTGGCGACCCGCGGAGCGCTGGTCGTTTGAGGCGCAATTCATTGAGGATCTCGCAGTAGGAAGCGCGCCGGATGTAACCTTTCGGTTTTCCCTTGCGCACGCCTTTTGAACCTTAGGAACAGTGGGCAGCCTGTCCCATCCGCTGATAGACTCTAGCGTCAGGCGACTAATAAGGATAAACGCGTCATGAGCTTTACTATCGAACCTTCCGGGCAGGCTTGTGGCGCCCGTGTGTCAGGTCTGGATCTATCGCAGCCTCTCAGTGACGAAACTGTGAAGGCACTGCGCAGCGCCTGGCTTGAACATCACGTGCTGGCGTTTCCAGAGCAAACAATGAACGATGATGATCTGGAACGTTTTACGGGCTATTTTGGACCCTTTGGCGAAGATCCGTTTATCGCGCCGATTCCGGGGCGGGAGCACGTCATCGCCGTAGAGCGCCGAGCCCAGGAGCAAGCCCCACTGTTCGCAGAAGCCTGGCACAGCGACTGGAGCTTTCAGGCGACACCCCCCATTGGCACTTGTCTTCACGGCATCACGATTCCGCCCGTGGGCGGAGATACGCTTTTTGCAAATCAGCATAAGGCGCTAGAGACACTCCCGAGTGAGCTGCGTCAGCGCATCGAGGGGTTGATAGCAACGCATTCCGCCAAGGCAGGGTACTCACCTGATGGCATGTACGGTGAAGCCGATGCAGCAGGTGATCGGAGTATGGATATTCGTCCATCTCCCGATGCCGAGGCCGTACAGTCACATCCACTGATACGTCGTCACAGTGAGACAGGACGTGCGTCCCTGTACAGCTGTCTTGGCTATATCGTTGGGATTGAGGGCATGTCCGATGAGGAGGCTGTGGAGCTACTCATGGAGCTTTACGCCTGGCAGACCCGCGAAGAAAATGTCTACACGCATCAGTGGGAAGAGGGCATGTTGATCATGTGGGACAACCGATGCTTGCTGCACCGTGCAACGGGTGGCTATGACGGCTACGATCGCCTGTTGCATAGAACGACCATTGGAGCTGGTGCGCTCTGATTAATGGTCGGTTGGCGGCGGCCGACCGCGGTCACGCCTAAAGCCAGCGTCGCATCTTGAAGATCAGCGTTAGGGTGACCCCGACCAGCGCGCACAGCAGAAGCACGAACCAGAAAGCATGGTCGTTATCGATACCGGGCATGCCTCCGACATTGATCCCCATGAGTCCCGTAAGAAACCCCAGGGGCAGAAAGATCACTGCTGCCACGGTGAACAAATAGCTCCGCGCATTCATTTGCTCGGCAATCCTGGTTGCCAGTTCTTCCTGCGCAAGTACCGCTCTGTCCCTGACTTCATCCATGTCTTCGATCAGACGGATAAGCCGGTCATTGATCTCTCTAAGCCGCAAGCGATTGAGGTCATCCAGCCAGCTGAGATTCTCCGCTCCCAGCCGGTTCATTGCTTCGCGCTGTGGGGCTAGGTAACGCCGCAGGGAGATAATTTTTTTGCGCAGCGTAGCCAGCTCGATGCGAATGCCTGCGGACTCTCCATCCAGCAGTCGCTCTTCGATCGCCAGCACTTTATCTTCAAAACCCTCGATCGTATCGTTCATGCGCTCTGTGATGGCCTCGGTCCAAACTACTAAGAGTTCTACGGTATTTTTGGGCCCGTTTCCGGAGGCTAACTCATCAAGGACATCGTTAGTCGACAAGAGATTGCGACGTCGCGTGCTGATTAAGCGCGAGCCGTCAGTCCAGATGCGCAGGGAAACCATATCATCAGGATCCTCTCCGGGATTCGTGTTGATCCCTCGCAGTGTCAGCAGCAGGTTATCGCCGCGATTCAATGAGCGAGGACGAGTTTCGGAGTTTGTCAGCGCGGAATAAGCGATGTCATTGAGGCCACTGTGATCCTGGAGCCACCGTTGCGTACCTTCGTCTTCGAAATCAAAGTGCAGCCATAGGCTTCCCTGATCGCGAGTCCAGGTCTGCACGGCATCCCAATCGATGGTTTTAGAGCTCCCCACTCCGTCAAGAATGAGCGCATGAATAAGGCCTGGAGGCTGAGAGTTAACCGTCATGCCGACTCCGTTTGGCGCGATCTTTGAAGGCAGCATAACGCATTCGATCGCTCTCTCCTTACCGGTGTTTATCGTTGGGATCGGGTCGGGCCGTTCGATGCATCGAGCACGGACTATAAAGACGTGTGCAATTCCATAACGCGAATCAGTTCCAAGGCTTCTATTTGCGAAGCGCCGCACACATCTATGCTAGGCGCAAATCGCTCGCAAACGGCTGGATAGCTGGCTGTACCCCAGATCGCGCAGCGATAGTCATCGAGGTTTAAGTTTACGCAGCGCACTCCTGCGGGCTTCCCTTCGGGCATACCGGGAATGGGCGAAGCAATGGAGGGCGCGATGCAACAGGCGCCGCAGTTTTCACGACAGTTCATTGGCGATGATCTCTATCCTAGGGGAAGGACTGACAATCGATGGTTTGAGGCAAGCTTGCAACTGGGATAGATCAGTTCGGCGATGCAAATTTCCTTTAGAAAAGACTTGTTTAGCGACGAAAAATTACGCAATCTCCGACACGGTTTTGTGGCCTGCAGCACCACGGGTAGATACATTCGAATAGTATAACAACTATATATAGTGATATTCGCGGATAGTGATATTTACAGAATAATCTTCGCCTGAGCCCGAAGGACACAGTATCAATTTAAAGCAGACACGCCTAAGCCAATACTTGTTACCAGATCGTAAGCGTCTGCGCTTATTCAGCGCTACGTTTCCTGTGGCGTTGCTCATTCTGGGTGTACTGGTGTTCGCCATTGTTCGCTACGGTGATGAACGCGCCGGGCGGGCGGTTATTGAGTCTTTGGAAAAGGAAGAGCGGCAAGCTGCTGTGGGGATGTCGCAGGCTGTCCAGCAGACTCTATACACTGTCACGGCAAGCCTTCAGTACTTAGTGCTACTCATCGAACGAAACCTGTCTGAATCCAAGCCGATTGATGGTGTCGCTCAAACGCTTCTCGACTTTTCCAGAACCCATCCAGTCTTTACCCAGCTTCGCTACCTCGATCTCGATGGCATGGAAATCGTGCGCGTTGACGCGGCCAACAACGGCGCTCGCATTGTTCCCCCGCAGGAACTCCAGAGTAAGGCCTCTCGGGAGTACTTTCAGCGTGCCGTTGATTTACCACCCGGCAAGGTGATGGTCTTCCCGTTGGACTTTAATAGAGAGCGCGGTGCTCTAGAAACGCCTTTAAACCCGGTTATTCGTATTGCAAAGACTGTGTTCGACGACACAGGCAGCAAAGTGGGTGTGGCAATCATTAACTACAAGGCGCGTGCTCTGCTAGGGCGACTGTTCGATCAGGGAAAGATCGCTCGTGGCAATCCGAACATCGTGAGCCTCCGGGGACGATGGCTTATGGAGAGTAACGGGTTTCGGCCGACGGAATACACCATCAATGCCGTGGAGGATCGTAACTTTTCCGAAAGGCTGGCCGATGAATGGCAACGCATGGGTGAGAAAACGGACGGCGTGTTTCGCACGGCAAATGGAATGTTTAGCTACCGGGTGCTTCTTCCGTCCGCTCTTGGGGAAAGCCCATCAGTCAGACCGGTTTCCTGGACCGTGCCAAAGGGAGGCAGTGGCGAGGAGGGCGGCTGGATAGTGATGTCCCATGTGCCGGCATCACAGTTAGCGAGTATTCTGGCCTCTCACCAGTTTTTGTCGCGCCCGGCAAAAATACTTCTGGCCGCTCTGATCTCCATTGTTGCCTGGTTCCTTGCCCTGCAGGTGTCCGACAGTCGGGTTCGCCTTCGGGAGCTAAAGAGCTCCGCTACGTCGGATGATCTTACGGGACTTGTGAATCGTGGAGAATTTGACCGTACGCTTCAGCGCACTGTTAGCTGGGCTCAGCGTCACGAGCGATCCATGGGCGTCGTGTACATTGACGTGAACGAATTTAAGGCCCTAAACGACACGCACGGGCATGCTTCCGGCGATAGAGTTCTGGTGGCTATTGGCCAGCGTTTAGTGGCTTCCTGTCGCAGCTCCGATGTTGCGGCGCGCTTAGGTGGCGACGAGTTTGCAATCATTCTTTCTGAGGTGTCAGGACGACCTGACACCAGGATGATCAGCATGAATATTGCCGCGCGAATGCAGAAACCTCTGCAGCTGGATCATGGTGAATATCAAATCAGAGTCAGCATTGGTGTGGCGATCTTTCCAGATGACGGCGAAACGCCAGAGACGTTACTCGCTTACGCAGACGAGAAAATGTACACCGATAAGGCAATATCCAAGCGCACTGCGAGCGCAGCGTAGACCGAACACTGCGATTGAATCGCTAAAGCAAGCACGGCAGCCTCTTGCGTAAGTCGCGGTTGACGCTCACTGTGCACAAGACTAATACGGACATTTAACGGAAGAGGGCGTGCTCATCACTCGTTTACTGCTGGCTGTAATTATCGCGTGTTTGTCTGTCGTGGCATGGGGGACGGACTACGACCTGATTATCCGAAATGGGACGGTCTACGACGGCAGCGGCTCGCCCCCCATTCGAGCTGACGTCGGTGTATCCGGAGATCGAGTGTTCGCTGTCGGTGATCTCAGCGACAGCGCAGCTCATACAGAAGTGGATGCCACGGGCCGGGCCGTAGCCCCGGGTTTCTTTAACCTTTTGAGTCATGCGCATGTGTCGCTGATTCAAGATGGTCGGGCGATGAGTGATGTGCTGCAGGGCATAACGTTCGAGGTACTGAGCGAACTGTCCATCAGCCCGCTCACAGAAACCACGCGCACCGCTTTTGCGCATAACTATGATGTGACCCCTGACGCGCTTCCCTGGGACTCCCTAGCTGAATACCTTGATTTTGTAGAGTCCAAAGGCGTGAGCGTGAATTTCGCAAGCTTTGTATCGGCCGCCACCGTGCGCAGCAATGTTATCGGCTCTGATGATGTCGACCCTTCAAGTTCGGAGCTTGGGGAGATGCGAGCACAGGTTGAACGCGCAATGCGTGAAGGGGCTCTGGGGCTGACGTCTGCGCTTATTTATGCGCCTGGCACCTATGCAGAGACCGATGAGCTCATCGCCCTGGCTGAAGTTGCGGCAGCACATGGAGGCATATACACAGCCCACATGCGCAGTGAGGGAAACATGTTGATGGAAGCCATTGACGAAACCTTTCGCATAGGAAGGGAGGCGGGAATTCCCGTCAAGATTCATCACTTGAAGTCCGGCGGGCAGCCAAACTGGCCAAAGATGGCTGAGGCCATCGAACGCATTAATAATTATGCAGCATCGGGCCATAAGGTGACCGCAGATATGTATAACTACACGGCAGGCGCCACAGGTCTGGATGCTTCAATGCCAACATGGGTACAGGCCGGTGGTTATGACAAGTGGGCAGAGAGGCTGCGAAACCCGGGGATACGTGCCCGCGTCAAAGCTGAAATGGCGACCAATGCTCTTGACTGGGAAAATCTTGGGTATCTCGCGGGACCCCAGGGGATGTTGCTGATCGGCTTTAGAAACCCTGAACTGCGTCAATACGCCGGTAAGACAGTAGCCGAAGTCGCGAAGCTCAGAGGCCAGGATCCGCTGGACACAATCATTGACTTGGTTATCGAAGATGGATCCCGTGTGGCGACGGTGTATTTTTTGATGAGCGAAGACAACCTTGAAATGCAGATGCGTCAACCATGGATGATGTTCGGCTCTGATGCCAGCGCGCCGGCAGCTGAAGGCAAAGCGCTGGAGAAAGCCGCGCACCCTCGGACCTATGGCAATGTAGCGCGTTTGCTAGGTCGTTATGTTCGAGAGCGGCAGGTGATCACCCTGGAAGAGGCTGTCAGGCGTTTGACGTCGCTTCCGGCAGCAACGCTAGGCATACCCCAGCGCGGCAAAATAGCAGAAGGATTTTATGCAGACCTCGTGATCTTCGACCCAGGTCGTATCACGGATCAAGCAAGCTATGAAAGTCCGCATGCTTATGCCACAGGGGTCGAGCAGGTTTGGGTAAACGGCGTGAGAGTGGTTTCTGACGGAAGGCACACCGACGCGAGACCCGGACGGGCCGTACGCGGACCCGGCTTTAAGGCCATAGAAGAGTAGAGGCAATGCGCAGTGAATACGAGCGTCCTCATACAGCCACCTGCTATATTTAACATAATATGTATTATACGTAGTCATGGGTGTGCGACTGTGGCGGTCTGGGTCGGTAGATTAAGGGACTTCTCTACTTTTCTACGTTTCCTCTTTTCCTCAAGCGATGACACATTGTCAGTAATATGCGCGTACGGCAATGCTGAGTCATTGATGCCATACAGCGGCAGCAACAGATTCACAGGCTCCCAACTATAACGATGATGCAAATCGTTGCAGTACAGCTCACCAGAACGTATCTCCCAGCGTTTCCATCCAAAGCGATCCAGCGTTCCACGTTGCGACAAGATCAAGCGTATGGCCCAGCGCGGTGCTCCATTGGC